>JBDNHS010000458.1:0-5007 GCA_041688685.1 Kapaibacterium sp. (SeqCode) | reverse complement strand
ATAATTATTCATAATAATAATATTATATATTTATATATGATTAAAAAAATATTATTATTATTAAATATGTTTATATGAGTAATAAAGTAAATTTATTAATTGATACAGTTCCCTATGTTCCAGACATATTTAACAATTCACCATCTCTCTACCAATGCGAATTAACCAGCAATGAAAATTCAATTCCCACCCATCAAACTATATTTATATTTAGTTTAAATGTTAAAGATGGTTTGGTAAACGAACTTAATAAATATAATAATCCGTATTATATGTTATACGGTATTAAAGAACCATCATTTACATATTCATTACCTTCAATAAAATATTTTAGTGCTGTACAACCTTTACCAGTTCCGCCATTTTATTTTTCAAACTCTAGTCTTATTAAAGAAATTTACAAATCATATGTTTTTACTCCAGAAATAATTGAAATATTGTCAAATGTTGGTTATGATACAACTCCTACATCTCTTTCAGATATAACCCCAAGTAAATTATTTCCACCATCAGTATTTCCGATCCCTCCTAATAATTCTACAATATATGACAATAAAATTTTATTTCAAAAATTAATAATTTATGATGCTGTGTCTGGTAGAAATGACGAAATTATATTTATATACTTTTACCAAAATTATATAACGGAAAATCCAATTCATTTAAATAATTCCTATATAAATAATACTTCACAAATACCATTTTTATCCTCTGTATTTTATAACAAAAAAAATTGGAATGTATTTATTTATCCATACACAGATTTAAATCCAAATCCAAATCCAAATCCAAATCCAGAATATTATATACCGATTAATAATAATAATTTAAATACCACTATACAAAATTCAAATTATGTAGAATCATTAAATTTTAATAATAAAGATTATTGTCCATATATAGATAAAATTGAATATAAATATTTTGAAAATAAGAATTTTGTTCAGATAGATAATAAATTAAATACAGCTATGACACATAGTAAAAATTTAATTTCATTTTCAAATTATTATTCAACTAAAATCAGCAAATCAAATAATAACATATTTATTAGTTTAAATGAAATTAATAAAAGTGATAATTTCACAAATTTATCTAATAGTGTAAGTGAAAATACCAATTTAAAATTTTTAACAAAATCCAAATCATATTCTAATGTAAATAAATATTATTCTATGTCAGCTGATAATAAAATGGGATATATTAATAATAAATTAAATCCCACGGATTTGACATATGCTCCATATTACAATAATGAAAACAGAACTCAAAGTATGTATCCAATAACTAAAAATTTTTTTATTAATACTTATATTAACATTCTTAACGATAATCCAGCATTTTTTCCAATTGGTTCTGACGTTAATTATTTATTGCAATCTACAAATTGGTATATACGCAAAATACTTTTACAAATTAATCCATTGATAATCAATAATACAGATGCTGTTGAACTAATGATATATCCGCTAATCGAATGCAAAAACCTACTGGAAATTACCAATGATATCCAAGTTAAGTTTGTATCTACTGTCGAAACAGGCAATTTGTCTACAACAAATAACTATTATATCGATAGATTTAGACTTGTGGTTAAATGGAGTGAATCAGTAAATAATACTACCAGTATAGATTTTGTATATTACATAATATTAAATATTGCGTATTATAATCAAAATAAGTTAAATATATCTAATATTAGGAAAACTAGTAATGTAGACGATCTTGGATACATAAATTTTACAAATATTGAGCGTTCAAATACATTGGCTCCAACTATCTTTAATAAATTGGAAAATTCAAATATTTATACAAATTTGATTGACTATAATATGATTGATATAAAATCATATTCTTTTTCGTTAAATTATAATTTATTATCGTCGAATCCTACACAAAATAATTTAATATTTATTAATCATTTTTATTGTTTAATTCCATATATTAAACCCACGATTGATTATACTTATAAAATAGATAGTATAACAAATACTATTTTAATTTCGAATGTTTTTAATTTATTAGAAAAAAAAATTAATAATTTTATAACAAATGCAATTTTTCTTAGTGATAACTTTTATTCAATTAAATATAATAATTATAATTCTGAATCAATATTTAAATTATCTGTCACTTTCGATTCAAATATATTAAAAGAATCAGATTCATCAAATACTGACTATATTGATTATTTATCATATATTAGCCATAATTTTGGTTCAAGTGTTATACCATATGTTCAGCCAAATAGTTTCAATACGAATTATCCTAATAGTTCTGTCATGATTCCTACAGGTAATTATATTATTTTCAAATATCATAATAATTTTATTATTAGAAATAGCACTGGTGCAATTACAGATATGAGTGATGCGATTGTAAATCAATTATTTTATGATGCTCTAAACATTAGTGATATACAATTGTATAATTATGCTCTCTTAATTAAATTAGATGATGATTTTAATCCAGACGATACATTTTTTGTTAATAATTCTAGTATGTATACATCAGAAAATCAGTATATGTATAATCAAGGCAACTATCAAACAAAAATGTATTTGGTTCCTTGCAATACTGATTATTCATTATATTATTACAGAACTATACCAATTAATATAGATGAAACATCTCCACCAACATATTTAGTAGGATTAGAATTATTTAATTATTACAATGGGATAATAAATTCAACTAACTTGTTTCCGGGAAATAAAATTTTTATTAATTTGATTATAAACAAATATATGAATTTTTTTGAATTAAATTTTGTGATAGACACATTTGATACAATGAAACAATATAATAAATTATGTTTTGACAAAAATAATTTACTTTTTAAAATACATAATAACAATCAAATTCAACAAATTGTAAAATATGATTCTATGAGATTTAATTCTGGAATTCCCCAAGGAATTAATTATTGGGATAGCGAACTAATTGTTAAATTGACCAATAATAAAAATTTAATTAATTATATGAAAGTATTAGATAATAACTTATTATTTATTTTAAATTATAATAAAATTATTAATTTATTAAAAAGATGCATATTTTATTTAAGAATTATAAAAAATAAAATATATTTTGAATCAATAGAACATAATAAACCGGATTGTATAATAGAAGAAATTTTCAAATGTGGACATCATAAAAAATGGAAAAATCACATATTATCAATTAATGATTGTATTAATATTATTAATTATTTAGCGACTTGTTGTGTAAATATTAATAAAGTGTGTCAAATCATTAACATTACATTTTGTTATGAAATATCTGATGTTGACATCATCTTATTAAATTTAGTCTATGTGACAAATACTGTAACGATTCAAACTATCAATAATTATATATTACAATTAGAAAAAGGCATGGGGTTTTATGCAAATAGAATTTGTATAGTTCAAAATGAAGTTTTTTCCCTATTTACAGAATTTGAAAATGGATACAATTTAAATTCTAGTCCAATCACAAATTATCCCCAATACAAAAAACAATATATTGAAATATTAAAAGAAATTTATGTAAATGATATTATATTATACGCTATTAATCTAGATGTACTTACTATTTTTAATTCTATAAAAATATGTCCAAATATTAAACCAGAATTATTTGATTTTCTTGCACATAATTTAACAGAAATAATTGACATTATCGAAAACTATAAATTAAATATTAATATATTATTGGAAACTTTAAATTTTATAAGGCTTTTTTATTATGATACTGTTTATGGAAATTCAGTTTATTTATTATATCCTGAACTAACAGATACAATTATAAAAACTAATTATATTTATAATCCGACATATTATAATGGGTCTAATAATTTACCAACAATGAATATTTTTACATATTTCCCTCCTAATCCCATATCTCCTCCATCTCCTACTACATTATCAACCCAAGTCCAAGATTTAATTGTGGAACTTATTAAAATGTTATCAGACACATATAAAGTAAATTATACGGCATTACTACCATTATTCGGATATAATATATACACAAAACCAGATTTCATAATATTTGTAAAAAGACTCGATGAATTAATTATAAAAAGTGGTATATTATTTAATTTAAATACAAATATGAAAATTTATATTTATTCTTGGGATATAATACAAAAATTTATTAGTAATTGTCTGGAAGTAAAATTATTTATTAAATGTATGTTTTATTTAAATAAAATTAAAAAACATATTCATCATAATAAATTATTGACCGCATTAACAGACATTGATAATTATATATATTCCATTGAAAATATTTATTTAACAATACAAAAAATTACAACACAAAATATAATAGCAGATCCGGCGTCAGTAATACTCCAATATCAAAATATTTCTAATTTATTATTAGAACAAATATCAGTATCAAATACTACTATTTATCCTTCAACATATAATTATATTTTTACCCCGTATAATCAATATTCTATTATGGTATTGTTTCTTAAAGGATTGTATAATCTAAAAATTACATTGTTAGACCAACTTAATATAGGAATTTTCGATAATGTATTCAAATATTTTAATCTTGGATATCAGGGAGAAGATATCATACCATTTAATGACTATAATTTATTAATTGATGAACGGTCAACACTATATACTATATTTCCTAGTACAAATAATTTATATTTACCCACTGCAAATATGCATACTTTCAATAGTAATTTATTTGTTCTACAATTAATTCAAATATTTAATATAAATAAACAAGCTGTTAACAATTATTATATTTCACTGGATAATTCTGAAAATAAATATTCTCTTATTTTTCCTGCACTAAATTATGGATATATACATACTGATTATATTTTTATAAATATTGATAATGTAAATACTTAAATATATATTATATATAATATACAACCATATAAAATGAAAACAACAAGCAACAATAATTCTTTAATATTTACACAAAGAAAGAACTATCAAAATGAATTTCAATTACGAATAGATAATATAGAACGTTCTTTATTTATTAAATGTT
>JBDNHS010000457.1:0-5416 GCA_041688685.1 Kapaibacterium sp. (SeqCode) | reverse complement strand
TTTTATAAACCAAAAGATGCTCTTGAATTTACATACGTGAATTTAAACTATAAGTTTCAATAAAATAAAAATATTTATAAAAATATTTTAAAATCATTTATAATCTAATTAAATTTCAAAATTAATTATTGAGTGTAAGAACCAATTTCCAATAAACAATTTTAAACTTTGTTAGCCTTTAAAGTAATAGACAGTATTTTTTGTAAAAAGTTACATTATTTAATGCAAATTACGAATAAATTATTTGATTTTCGATTTAATCACACAATAACTTTGTCTTCAATGACAAAATGTCATTTTAACTACACATATTTACGTTCAAATTCTCAACATTTTACAATTTTATTAATTTTGCCTTTAATTACAAATATTACAATCAGAATTTGTCAATTATCTGATTTTAATATTATAATCTATTATCATACAATTTAATGCCAAAAGAAATAACATAAACTAATAGTGTATTTTGCTATAAATAATGACAAATTGACTAACATTATTTCCAAGTTATTCGAATTACAAAAAATTTACCATTCATAATAAAATTGTGATAAAATTATGATAAAAATAATATTATAAAAATAATATTATAAAAATAATAAAATATATAATTATGGTATATTTATTGATATGTTGACATTATTTCCCTTGAGTTATATTAGAATAATATATGAGAATAAATAGCAGAAATAATTCAAAAAATGTTGTTACAAAAAATAACATTGTAATACCTTATAGAAATATAAAGTACTTATTAATGTTATTTGTTGCAATTATGTTGTTAGATTCTTGCTCTAATTCGGTGAAATTCAGTTCTAATCCAAATAAGTCTAGAAATGAAAATATCTCCAAAGACAAAAAAAATGATGATAAAAAATTAGATAACCACACTCAATTTCCAAAACAATTTACCAAAAGAAGAAACTCTGATAATGTATCAAAAAATAACCAAAAGTTGGATACAGACACAAAAAACAAAACTACCGATAAATATAATAATGACATAATTGAATTTGACAAAAATCATTTTAATCCATATAAACCAATTCCCAAATCATCTAAAAAGTTAAAAGATGAGGAAGACTTCTACAAAAATAATGAAATAAATTCACACGGTGAATTAATCGTTCATCATACAAATAAATGGTTAGGTACACCTTATAAATTTGGTGGTATTGATGAAAGTGGAATTGACTGCTCGGCTTTGGTTCAGAATGTATATGATGATTCTGGTATCAAAATACCACGCACCTCTAATGAACAATATGAGTTTTGTGAGTTAGTTGACCCAGATGAAAGAAAAGTAGGGGATTTAGTGTTTTTTGCTGCTCAATCTACTATTAGTCACGTTGGAATTTATGCTGGCGAAAACGAAGTAATACACTCATCTTCATCTCAAGGTGTAATTAAACAGTCTATATTTACCAATTTTCTATTCAATAATTTTGTCTCATTTGGTCGAGTAACAAAAGAAATGTCCCTAAAATAAATCCTCCAAAATTGCACTAAATTACACTCTTTTTTGCTATTTTTTAGTATTTCATCAACTAAATTACATCAACCTTAGAATTACCCAACGGATAATTATAGAATATTGATTTTGTCTAAAAACAAAAAAAGCACTTTATTTCTAAAGTGCTTTTTTATTAATATATACTATATTACTTATATCTCTTTCATATTATGGAAGACTTTTTGTACATCTTCATCCTCTTCGAACTTATCTAACATTTTATATACTTTTTCGGCTTCTTCCTCATTCAAATCTATATAATTAGTCGGTATTCTTAATGCCTCTGATGATATTATATCAATGCCTTTTTCTTCAAGTGTATTTTGCATCATATTCGAATCTTGAAAAGAAGTGTAAATGAAGATTTCGCCTTCATCTTCTTCGATTTCATCTAACCCAAAGTCAATAAGTTCAAGTTCCAAATCTTCTATATTTAATCCCTCAGAAGCCACTTTAAATATAAATTTACGTTCAAACATAAAGTCAACAGAGCCAGTTGCACCAAAATTCCCACCGTATTTACTATAAATCAACTTTACCTTAGATACAGTTCTTGTTGGGTTGTCGGTTGCTGTCTCTACCAAAATCGCCACACCGTGCGGTCCATAACCTTCATAAATTAGCTCTGCCATATCTGCGAAATCTTTTGAAGTTGCTCTTTTAATAGCTGCTTCAACGTTATCTTTAGGCATATTCGCATTTTTGGCATTTTTTATTATTGCCCTAAGTTTGGGATTTATTCCAGGGTCGGCTCCACCTTGCTTTACAGCCATTGATATTTCTTTACCAATTTTTGTAAAGTTAATTGACATTTTGCCCCAACGTTGCATTTTTTTTGCTTTTCTATATTCGTATGCTCTTCCCATAGTACTCTGTTTTTTCTTAGTATGTATTTTATTATTAAAAATGAAAAATTAAAATGCTAATCTAACTTTAGGTAAAGCATTTTTGATTTTTTCTCTTTCTTCGTCACTAAAATTATTTTTTCTTAATTGTATCATTCTAATCTCTGTTAGTCCTTCGATGCCAGCAGGTAATGAAGTCAATTTATTATTATCTAATATCAAAGATTTAAGGTTTTTTAGATTATACAATTCTGGATTAAAGTTTTCAATCTCATTATTAGCTAATTTAAGTGCCATTAAGTTTGTTAGATTTTTAACTTCAGTTGCTATTATTTTGATTTTATTATTTTTGAAATCAATATCTCTCAATGAAGTAATTTTTGTAATACTTAAAGGGATATTGATGAATAAATTACCACCCATATCTAATCCAATTAATTTAGTCATTTTTTCTAAATTCTTTGGTGCAACTGTCAATTCACAATTAGACAAATCAATTTTAGTCAAATTTGTCAATTCAGGTACTTCCATAACAGATTTGCCTACTCCATCTAAATTCAAATCTGTTAAATTTACCAATAAATTGAAATTTTTGGGGAACGCAGTTAGTTTATTACCTTTTAATTCTAATTTAGTTAATTTAACTAATTTTCCGAAATCATCGTTTAATTTAGTTAATGTATTATTTGATAAATCCAGGTTCTCTAATGATTCCAAATTAACAAAATCATTTGGTAACTTACTGATTTTATTTGTATTTATATTTAATTTAGTTAATTTCTTTAAATTGCCAATTTTATTTGGCAAAGAATCTAACTCATTTTTCTCGGCATCCAACTCTTGCAAATTTACACAATCAGCCAAAGCACCCATTTCTTTGAATTTATTATTACTCAAATCAATAAATTTTAAAGCTATTAATTTATTGATAGATTTGGGTAATATTACTATTTCATTTTTTTCTAATTTTAATATTTCTAAATTTGACAATTTATCAAATTTATCATCTAATAAATTTATTTTATTATTAGAAATTTCAATAACCTTGAGGTTAGGTATTTCAAATAATACACTTGGAAAATTAGTAAAATCATTTTTATTT
Organism: Kapaibacterium sp. (SeqCode); assembly: GCA_041688685.1. Taxonomy (GTDB): domain Bacteria; phylum Bacteroidota; class Ignavibacteria; order Kapaibacteriales; family UBA2268; genus JBDNHS01. The sequence continues at coordinate 1,956 of JBDNHS010000457.1, read as the reverse complement.
AATTTTATAGTCGTTAAGTGCGACAATGTATTTAGTTCTTTTGGTAGTTCTTTAAAGTTGTTTTTTGATAAATCTAAAACTTCCAAATTCTTAAATTTAGCAATTTCAGGGCTTAGTTCTGTTAATTTGTTTCCAGATAAATTCAACATTTTTAAAGTCTCTGCCTCACCAATTGCTTCTTCCAAACTTTTGAATTTAGTAGCTCTGTTATTTAAAGGCATTCTACGATTAGTAGAATCCTGCATTTGATTTCTATCATTATTATTCTCAATATTTCTGGCATTTCTTCTGTCTTTAAATCTATCTAATGGTGGGTTTATTTTTTTTTCTTTCGTTTCTGTATCTTGATTATTTTGTTCAATTTTTATTTCTTGTGCATACAAATTGAAATTATCTAATGAATTAATATTAAAATTCAGAGCAACAAACAGCATTATAGCTACTTTTTTCATAATGGTTCTCGAAGAAATCATTTGTTAAAATAAATTATAAATTTGCGAAAATTTACTATTTAATAACAATTAAAGGTAATAAATATTTTATTACGATTTTTTATATTTTCAATTTTCCTTCAAATGTTACTTAACTTATTTTATATTTAAAGTTTTTAATATTATGAAGAAAAATATTATAAATGCATTCTTTTATCCAAGGCAAAGTGGTTTTCTGCCATTTTGGATAATTTCACAAAAGGAAGCCCAATCAATAAATATACAGCTGCAATTATAATTCCAGTACCCATATAATCATAATATGTAGAAGCTAATTGAGAATATAATTTAGTTAATTCTACCATTGTTATAACAGAAACCAAAGAAGAATCTTTGAGTAACGAAATAAAATCATTTGTGATTGGAGGTATTACTAATCTTATCGCTTGTGGTATAATAATATGTCTTAGTGCTTGATTACGAGTCATTCCTAATGACATTGCTGCCTCCATCTGTCCTCTTGGCACAGAAAAAAGCCCCGCTCTGTAGTTCTCAGCTTCATAAGCAGAATAATTAAGTCCCAAGCCAATTACAGCAGCCAAAAATGGCGATATATTTATGCCAAATGTGGGAAGTGCAAAATATATAAAATATAGTTGGATTAATAAAGGCGTACCTCTCATTACTTCTATATAAAGAACTGCTAAAGATGAAAATGGTTTTGGAGCATAGACTCTAATTAGTGCTATTAACAACCCAAAAACAATAGCTAAAATCATAGACAGAATACTGATTTCAATTGTAGTTATTGCTGCTTTTCCAATCATTGGCAAAAATGAGATATATCTTGCTAAATAATCTTTCCAATCCATTGTAGAAATTTGTGTAGAGATAAAGTCATCAAAATTTGTTGGTTTTACTTTGGCATCACTTTTATCATTTAAGCGTTGAGCCATAGAATTATTCCACATATTCCAAGAGTCTAATATTTCTCTTAGCCTTCCGGTTGTGGACATTTTAGATAAAGCACTATTAATTTTGGATAATAGTTCTTCATTCCCTTTTTTTAATACAATCCCATATACAACTTCACCTATTGGAGGACCAACTAATTTCAACTGTGGATTCCAACCTGCATAATAAATTGCAACAGGTGAGTCAATTAATACTGCATCAATATTTCTATTCTTTAAATCTTCAAAAGAGCTAACTTCACTATCATAAGTCTTGACATCAATATCTCCCTGTGAATTTAAAATTCTTTCTGCAATTGCACCTTTTAGAGTTCCTACTTTTTTACCAGAGAGATCCGCCATTGTATAAATTATATTTTCATCACTTCTAACAATTAATTGTTCAAATGTTGCATAATAAGGAATTGAAAAGTCTACTTCCAATTGTCTATCATTTGTAATTTCTATACCATTAATTGCAATATCATAATCTTGTCTATTTATACCAGGTATTAATCCATCCCATTGATTTTGAACAAAAACTGGCTCATAGCCTAATTCTTCACAAATTG
>JBDNHS010000456.1:0-3853 GCA_041688685.1 Kapaibacterium sp. (SeqCode) | reverse complement strand
TTTTATTAGCAATCAAACATATGATTGTGTCAAGTAGTTCATTTTTAAATAACAAATATCAAGTTCTACACTTAGTTCTTGTGTATAAGTGCTATTTTTAGCTCTATACCAATAATAAATTTCTAACCCGATGATGAAAAATAAACATTTGAATATAAAATCGGGCATTCTGAATCAAAATCCTCTTTAGTTAATAGGAATGAGGAACCTGAATTTAAATTTTTAATAAATTTTACCTTATTTTTAATTTTTAGTCCTAATTTATTAAATAATGCGGTATAATAATCCAAATCATATGTATTTTTAGCAATTTGACAAATTTGATTAATACTTTTTGTAATAGAATCTGGATTAGAGATATGTATTCGTAGTCTGTTAGGATTAGGTTCTGAATAAATTATGTACGGAATAACTCGATAGACTACATTTTGTAAATTATCAAATTTTGGTTTATCTTTCTCATCTACTAAATCTAATAAATTAATAAACTCTTCGCGCATATTATAAATCCTGAACCAACAATCAATATCGCCAAATGGTTTAAATCCACCGTCTATCCTAAAATCAAGATATGGAAGAAACGTTAAATCTGATAGTTTTTGAATAATTTGTTCCATATATTCAAAATTTGCTGATTGAATATATTTATCAGTATCGGAATGATACTTATATCTCCATACGAGAAAAATTTCTTTAATAATATCCTTGACGTCATTGATATTTTTAACCAAATATCCTACAGTTTTATTAGTAATAAAAGAAGGAATATAATTAGTACCGGTATATTCCTTATTAATTTTACACCTAATTATAAGCAAATAATTATAATTAGCCATTAGCTGGGTGGTAGTTATATCTTTAGTGATAGTACTAGAATCCATAGTCGTTGGGAATTTTAATTTATGTAATAAGTGTATTATGCTGATATTAATATATACAATAACCAATAATAATATATTTTTTCAATTTTTTTGAGTTAAAGATAAATATATTTTTAAATTATAGAATGGGGATTATAAAAAAACTCACAAAAGAATATACGGAATTATGGAAAGAATATGAAGAATTTTTAAAAATAAATAAATTACAGCATAATGATGTTATACAAGTTCATTTTATTTATTATGATGGTCACTTAAATAAAAACTGTTTTAAATATAAATCAGATTTGACACACAGGGAATGTTGTATGTATAATTTAACAGTTGACAATGACTGTAATTGTATTTTAACAGATAATGGATTTGGAATGATATACGTAAAGCTGACAAATAAAACAATATTTGGATTTAGATGTACAGAACAATGTATGAAATCTCAAAATTACAGATTTTTAAATCAGCATGCAATAATAACTACACATTTATCGGAAAAACTATATGGATTGTTAGAAGGAATGCGATATTTTTAGAAAAAAGATTATTGGCGTATGAACTATCAATTTTTTTAGAAAAAAAGATTTGCATAATTAGTATTTATTTAACCTTTTATGTGCAAATGATAGCAGAGAAATACCAACTCTTGTTTTTAAACACAGGATCTTTAATTTTGAACATTTAATATTTAAAACTTCAAATGAATTATCCAACATAGAGTCAAGAGCTGTTAGTGGTTCAACTATATTTTCAAAAATTTTTACAATTAACGTCAACCTTACTAATATTGAAATAAAATAATAAATTATAGGTGGATTAAAATAATAAATCATAATACAAATTTTCATTAATTTGAAATAGTACAGTAATTTACTCCTATTTTTAATATCTAGATGAAACTCATTAACAGTTAAAAGAGTTTCATCAATTTTACTCGACATATTTTCACAAATGAGTATAATTGTCTGTTTTAATTGATATTTATTCTCATTAACTTGCAATAATTTATTTTCCATATTAGTCAAAAAATTTGTAATTGTTGATTGAATTGAATCCTCATTAATTTCTTCAGTGCCAACAATAGCAAAAAATCCAACCTTCAAAAGAATATATTTAATTTTTGATAACAATAAATCAACGACTAGCAAACTCACCAATTTGCAAGAATATGATAATATACTCATTGAACTATTGAATTGTATGCTTATAACAAGTTGAATTATTGACAACAAAAACGAATAATATTTTTTGTACTTGGGTTTGACAAATACTGATGCTATTTTTCCGCAAATTCCAATCCAGAAGATAGTCAATGCAAATTGATAGGAACCAGAATTAATTGCTCGAATAAAACCGAATAAACCAATAAAATCAATAATCAATAAGGTATTTTGTACAAGGAATATTCCATTTTTAAGGTCCACTAATAAATCTTGAATACTTGAGCTCTGAACGGACCAATTAACAAAGCTAATAGACCAATTAACAAAGCTAATAGACCAATTAACAAAACCATCAGCAAATTTCTCAAGCAAGTATTTTACCTTATCATAATTATACTGAATTAATAATACAACTGCACAGACGGTTATAAGCAATACCATGAATTCTATGATATTCTAGAATGGATATAAGAAATGGCATATAATATTTTAGATAATACAATGTTCAATTTTTCATTTTTTCAATTTTTATAGAATATAATAAAATTTGAAATTATTATTTTATTATTTCAGTCAGTATATAATATCTATAAAGCACCATACTTAACTAATAAAAAATGGAATATCCTATGATTAGTTTTGGTACTTGTAGATTGGGTGAAAAAGAAATATATCCTGCTCTTGAAACAGCCCTATCCATAGGTTATAAATCAATAGATACAGCATTTCTATATAAAAATGAAAGATTTATTGGAAATTTTCTAACTGAAAACTATATTTGTCGTAATGATATATGGCTAACGTCTAAATTAAGTCCTAGAGTGATGGTCAAAACTGAAAGTGAAATAATTAAATCAATTTTGACAACTTTGAGCGACTTAAATACGGATTATTTAGATTTGTATTTATTACATTCTCCAAATGATATACATATGATTAAATGCTGGTCAATTCTAGAACAATTTAAACATCAAGGAGTATTTAAAAATATAGGTGTTAGTAATTTTAAAATTAATGATTTGCAAAAAATAACAGAGTTTTCCACAGAACCAATATTCACCAATCAAATAGAACTAAGTCCATTTTTAACAAGAACAGAATTAACCAATTACATGAGAAAACATAATATTCCAATATCTGCACACAGTTCCTTAACCAAAGGAGAAAAATTATCTGACCCAGATCTAAAACAAATAGCAGAATCCTATAATAAAACTCCTGCTCAAATAATGTTATCTTCGGGATTGACAAAAGGATATAATATTATCCCTCGTTCTGGTAATCCAGAACATATAAGATCTAATATTAATTCTTATTTTGCTATAAGACAAGAAGATATAGATAGATTAGATAAATTAAATATTGATTATTATACACATCCATAGTTCAAATAAAAAACATAATAATATAATTTAATATCCATATATACTTTTATAACTTTTACTATTTCTACATTATTATTAGCCTGTATCGATAAACATGAAATTGTTAGCTTTTATATAATTATATTTTTAATTAAATAATTTATTTAATTATCAACAATTGCTTAAAAAAGTATATATACTTTTAACATTTTGCTATTAGTCTGCATATATACTTTTTTATCGCCCATAAAGATGATTTAATTTAAAAATATTAAATATTATAATAGTTCTTATTTAATATATGATATTTATTGGATGCAATAACCTAAAAGGCACTAGATGTGTATTAGGTTATTGCATCCAATAAAAACAATAAATATCATATATTATAGAAAAATTGAAATTTTAAGTACATCAATTAGTCATATTACTACTAATATTATTAATCATA
>JBDNHS010000455.1:0-4611 GCA_041688685.1 Kapaibacterium sp. (SeqCode) | reverse complement strand
AGAACAGAAAGTTTTTCTACGCCAACAACATAAGCAAATAATAAATTTGCTATAATGAAAGATATTGCATAAAATATAGAATACTTAGCAACACGTTTCCCTAACTTTTGCGAGTTCATTGGTTGTTTGTCTAATACTTTTTGTTCGGATGCGTTCCCATCAATCCAATACTCAATCTTACGGAATACCATTTCCATAAATATTGTGTGGGGACAAGCCCAGCCACACCATATCCTACCGAAAACAGCTGTAAATAATACAATGAAAAATATTATTGCTAATAAAGCCATTGCAAAAAGATGGAAATCTTGCGGATAGAATAACACTCCAAAAAGTACAAAAGTTCTATTAAAAATATCGAAAAGGAAAAAAGGATGTCCGTTAACACTAATAAATGGATTTATAAATAAAATTGCCAATAAAACAATACTTACAATAGTTCTCTTATCATAAAAATCACCTTTTGGTTTAGTAGGATAAATCCAAATCCTATTGCCTTTTGAGTCAATATTTCCAACACTATCCCTAAATGAGTCGCTTGCTTTTCTTGTTAGAGGTTCTTCACCACCATCTTCACCACTATCTTCACCACTATTTCCTCCAGCAGTTGCATCATTTGGACTTTGGTACTTTAGTTCCGACAAATCAATTGACTTCCCAAAATTAGGATTTGATTTTTTATCTTCAAGGTTTTCCATTTTGATTTACTCTATCCTTATTTAGATATTTTTTGATATTTTTAGATTATTTATTTACCAATCAATTAAGAACTTCTTTATACTCAACGCCTTGTGGTGCTTTTGGATTAAGAGGTGTTGTACCTTTTAACTTTTCTAAGTAACTTGACACTTGTAAAATCTCTTTTTTAGATAGTATCGGCTTCCAAGAAATCATACCTTTTTCTGCCACACCTTTTACAATAGTATTTACAATTTGATTATACTCACCGCCGTGTATCCAGTAATTATCAGTTAAGTTTGGTCCGATTCCACCTTGTCCTTCATTACCGTGACACGAAGAGCAATTAGTTTTAAATATCTGACTACCAGAGGCTAATTGTGTTTCATCTATCATCACAGCGAAAGTTTCACCTTCTTTGAAATCATCTACTTTATTACTACTTTTTGCCATTTTAGCTTCTTTAAATTGATTTATTTCAGCTAAGTATTCTTCCCTTTGCGACGGACCAAAGCCGGTAAAGTGATAATACAAAACATAAACAAATGCAAAAACTATTGTAAAAATAAACAACCCTACCCACCATGGCGGTAGTGGATTATCAAATTCTTCTATTCCGTCAAAATTATGATTTAATAGTTTGTCTTCTTCTTTATTTGACATAACTTCCCTCTTAATTTAATTATATTTTTTAATTTTAATTTTATGATATTTATATTTTTTTACGATTAATACTTTCATCTTCTAATGGAATGTGTGACATTATATTTTCTGTTTTTTTATCAAAAAGAAATGCCATAACTATCACTCCAATAAAGAATAAAAAGAAAAAAATCATTACAGCAATTGGGAAATTATTAATTTCACTCATTTGGCTAAATAAATTTCTGAACATAATCACAACCTTTTTTAGTTTAATTATTAGATTTTATCTGTTTCTATAATTTTTAAAATTTCTACTATTTTTATTAATTCTAATCAATTTTTATTTTACAGAGTTTAACAAATCTTTATCACTCATTTCTGATTTTTTGATATCAATTCCTAATCTTTGTAAATAAGCTATCAATGCAATGATTTCTTTTTGAGGTTGAATTTTATAATTCGCATTATCCAAATCTTTTGTAATTTCTTTAGCTTGAGCCATCATATCCAAAGCAGCATATTTTTCGTAACCTTCTGGATATGGAACACCCAAAGTTTGCATTACACTGATTTTTGATTGCATTAGTTTAGAATCTATATCATTTTCGTATAACCATTTATATCTCGGCATTATTGACCCTGGAGAAACCTCTGTTGGCTCACTCATGTGAACAAAGTGCCAAGCATTAGGATATTTGCCACCAACTCTATGCAAATCAGGTCCTGTTCTTTTTGAACCCCATTGGAATGGATAATCATAAACAAACTCGCCTAATTTAGAATATTCGCCATATCTTTCTGATTCAGACCTAAATGGTCTAACTAATTGAGAGTGACAACTATAACATCCTTCTCTTACATATATATCTCTACCTTCTAATTCTAATGGTGTGTAAGGAGTAACTGTTGCAATTGTTGGGACATTAGATTTGATCACTTGCATTGGTATAATCTCAAATAATCCACCAATTAATATTACAATTAATGAGGCAGCAGTAAATATAACAGGTTTTCTTTCTATCCAACGAGATTTTGGTTCACCTTTGGCAGTATAATTTCTTTCTAATGCTGGAGCAGATGACTCTTCGGTCGGAATAAACTTACCTTGTTTTGCAGTTTTGATTAAATTATAACACATCAAAATAGCACCAATTAAATACATTAATCCACCAAGTGAACGTAAATAATACATTGGTAAAATTTGTGTTAAAGTTTCCAAAAAGTTTGGATATAATAATTGACCATCAGCATTAAATTGTTTCCACATCAAACCTTGGGCAATGCCAGCCCAATACATTGGAATTGCATATACTATTATACCAATAGTGCCAATCCAAAAGTGGGTCGTAGCTAACTTGATTGAGTATAGTTTTGTACCATAAATTCTTGGTATCATCCAATATAATATAGCAAATGTCAAAAATCCATTCCAACCTAAAGTACCAATATGAACGTGTGCAATAGTCCAATCAGTGAAGTGAGATAGTGCATTTATACTTTTGATAGATAACATTGGTCCCTCAAAAGTCGCCATACCATAACAAGTAATTGCCACAACCATAAATTTTAGAACAGGGTCAGTTCTTACTTTATCCCAAGCACCTCTAAGAGTTAATAGCCCATTAATCATACCACCCCAAGAAGGAGCAATCAACATAATTGAGAATACAGTTCCCAAAGATTGAGCCCAATCAGGCAAAGTAGAGTATAATAAATGGTGAGGTCCTGCCCAGATATATAAGAAAATTAATGACCAAAAGTGGATAATTGATAATTTATATGAATAAACTGGTCTTTCTGCTGCTTTTGGCATAAAATAATACATCAATCCCAAAAACGGTGTTGTCAGAAAGAATGCAACCGCATTATGACCATACCACCATTGTACCAGGGCATCTTGTACACCAGCATAAACTGGATAACTTTTCATAAATGAATAAGGTATTTCGATTGATCTAACTATATGCAATACTGCAATAGTAATCCAAGAACCTAAATAGAACCATATCGCCACATACATGTGTCTTTCACGGCGTTTTATTACAGTCATAATTAAGTTGATACCAAAAATTACCCAAACTAATGTAATTGCAATATCAATAGGCCATTCTAATTCTGCATATTCAGCACCTGTGGTATAACCTAAAGGTAATGAAATGGCAGCCGCTACTATAATCAGTTGCCAACCCCAAAAGTGAAGTTCAGCTAATAATATACTATATATACTCGTTTTGCATAATCTCGGCAAGGAGTAATAAACCCCCATAAATATTGCATTTCCGACAAAGGCAAATATTACAGCATTCGTATGCACTGGTCTTATTCTACCGAATGTTAAATAAGACAAGTCGAAATTTAGGTCTGGCAAAAATAATTGCAATGCCATTACAAAACCTACTAACATACCAATAACACCCCATAATGTTGTTGCAATTGCAAAATTTCGGGGAATAGAATTATCATACACAAACTTTTCGTTCTTTGATGAACTTAGGTTTTTATCTTTTACTGTGTCCTGATTTAGACTATTTTGTTTGTCCACTGTTACTCCATTTATTATAATATAAATTTTTAATTTGTATAATTTTCATTTTAAATTTTCAATGTTTTAGTTCTCTTTATATCAGCAGCTCAATCATCTTTGTCATCAATCTTATTTTTTTCAAATAGAATTCTAACCGAAGGTGAATATAAATCGTCATATTGTCTATTTTTGACAGACAATAGGAATGCAATCAAGAATCCACCTGCAATTCCAACGCTGATAATTATGAGTAAAATTAAGATTTCCATTTATTTTTTTTATTATTGATTAATTGAAATTTAGTATCAGTAATGGAATAATATCTGTGCATTAGATTAAAAGTATATTCACAAATAAATTTACATAATGATTTTCAGATTTTTATAAAGCATTATTTTTCCAATTCAAAAATAAATAATTTTTCTAAAATCCAAAATTCATTAAATATTATTGTGTTCAAATTGTTGTTTTGGAAAAAATAGAATAATCATAGAAAAATAATAATTTCTTTTATCTTAATGATTTTACTATATTTACTAAAATATTTTTGTTTTTTGATGTTTTTCGTTTTATCTTTGATATTAATCTACTGTAACCATCTTGTTGTTTGCGTTTTTGATTTTTATGTACTTATTTTAAAAAAAAATAAATAATTGGTTTAAATTTTTTGATTTGTGATTATTATATTTTGAGTTTTTGTTGGATTATTTATGACTTTATAATCTTTGTTGTGTTGAATGATAAAAATAGTAATTATAGTTTTT
>JBDNHS010000454.1:0-2993 GCA_041688685.1 Kapaibacterium sp. (SeqCode) | reverse complement strand
TTTATTAATTAAAAAGTATAGTAATGAGTATATACTTGCACCAAATAAAACAGCAAACATTGGATCAATTAAGCCAGTTGTGGAATAATAAAAAATTGGAAACGAAAATACATAAAGTGAAAGTAATATTTTCTTAATTTTGGGGCTAAACTTCAATAAATTGAATATTTGCAAATATATCCAAACACTAATAACATTAGATAATAAGTTAAGCACATTAATTGAAGTTAAAGCATTAAAGGGCAAAATTGACGCTAAGTATGTTGGCAAAATTCTATATAAATATGGTGCATTAGCATACTTTAGATTTGCTTCACCTCTTATTTTTTTGATAACATCAACATAAGCCATATCATCAGAAAAATCTATAGCACCTTTATTGATTTTATTTTCATTTACGTAAGTAATTTTGGACAAACCAAATAAATCTTGTTTGTTAAATCTTGGCAAACAAACTAAAATAATTATGAAACTAAAAATAAAAAACAACTGTATATCTAACTTTTTATCTGTCAAAATTTTATTTAATAACATATAATAAATATATTAAAATTTATAAACAAACAACTTACTAAAAAATATTTTACTTTAGTTACTTACACTACCAATATTAATAAATTACTTTTGTTATTTGTAAAAAATTGAGGGTTTGGGCTTCATCTCAATTGAAAAAATACTCTAAACATAAATAACTAAATTGTAGAAAATATTCTAAAAATCGCTAAAATTAAATTTGTTGGATTGTGGTTGTTGTGGTAATATATATTTGGTTTATAAATGGAATTTTTATATTTTTAAAGAAACAAATATTAATTATTTGAGATAAATAAATATATTACAAAATAGAAGTTGAACAATATGAACATTGAAACAAATGACTTTTTTATTACTAAGTTTTACGTAAACAACCTTAATTAAAATTTAAAAAATCCAAACAATTAAAAATTAATGGAAAAGTAAAGCAAGAATAATTTTTATCTTGCTTTACTATATCCAATTCCCAATATTAAAAACAAAAAAAACTACTCTTCCAATGTAGATAAATTGCCGGGGTCTAATCCCAATGCTTGTGCTTTTAATACTCTACGCATAATTTTACCACTTCGAGTTTTGGGCAATGAATCAACAAAAGTAATCTCTTCTGGTTTGGCAATTGGACCAAGTTCACTTTTTACATGCTCAATTAAATTTTGCTTTAATTCATCGCTTGGATTATGACCCTGTTTGAGAATCACATAAGTATGAATAGCATTACCCTTTAATTCGTGTGGCAAGCCGATAGCTGCTGCTTCGGCAACTGCATTATGCGAAACTAATGCACTTTCTATCTCGGCAGTACCCAATCTATAGCCCGATACTTTGATTACATCGTCAACCCTTCCAATTACCCAAATATAGCCGTCTTCGTCTTTTCTTGCACTATCTCCTGTAAAATATACTCCAGGGAATTTGCTCCAATATTGGTCAATATACCGTTGGTCATCTCCCAAAATAGTGCGCATCATCGCAGGCCAAGGTGTTTTGATTACAAGGAAGCCTTCTTCATTTGGTCCAACTGATTTGCCTTCTTCATTGTAAATATCCATCTGAATACCAAAAAAAGGTCTTGTCCCAGAGCCAGGTTTTAATGGAACGACTGGTGTTGGAGTAATCATAAACATTCCAGTCTCAGTTTGCCACCAAGTATCCATTATTGGGCATTTATTATCACCTACAACACTATAAAACCAGCGCCAAGCTTCTGGATTAATTGGCTCACCAACCGAACCCAATAATCTAAGAGTACTCAAATCGTGCCTTGTAACCCAAGAGTCGCCAAATCTCATCAGCCCTCTAATTGCAGTTGGGGAAGTGTAGAGTATAGTAACTCCGTATTTCTCAATCATTGACCACCAGCGATTAGGATAAGGGAAGTTGGGGGCACCTTCGTACATAATTGAGGTAGCACCATTAAGAAGCGGACCATAAACAATATAACTATGTCCTGTTATCCACCCTGGGTCTGCTGCACACCAATATCTATCTTCATCTTTTATATCAAAAACATATTTAAGAGTTGTATAAGCACCTACCATATAACCGCCGTGTGTATGCAGAATAGCTTTTGGTTTGCCTGTTGTACCTGATGTATAAAGTAAAAATAATGGGTCTTCAGCGTCTGTAATTTCAGCTGGGCAGTTTCTTGATGCAATCGGTAATGCCATCAAATCGTGATACCAATAATCTCTACCAGCTTCTAATTTAATTGGCTGTTTTGTCCTTTGAACACAAATAATATGTTCTACAATACCATTTCTACTTACCGCTTCATCGACAATGTCTTTAAGATTTACTAATTTACCTCTTTGGTATGCACCATCACAAGTAATTACAACTCTTGATTGGCTATCTTCTATTCTGTCATTTAATGCCTCAATCGAAAATCCACCATATACTACCGAATGCACTGCTCCAATTCTGGCACAAGCCAACATCGCTATAATTAATTCGGGTATTCTTCCCATATAAATTGTAACTTTATCGCCTTTTGTTACTCCCATACTTTTTAGCACATTAGCAAATTTACTCACATCTCTATGAAGTGCAAAATATGACATCGTAGTCGAACTGCCGTCTTCACCTTCCCAAATTAACGCTAATTTATTTTTTCTATGGGTCGAAAGGTGCCTATCGAGTGCATTGTAACAAATGTTGGTTTTGCCACCAACAAAAAATTTATAAAATGGTGGATTATCATCGTCTTTAAATCTATTCCACTTCTCAAACCAATGCAACTCATTGGCTTCTTTACTCCAAAACTCCTCGAAATTATTTGTAGCAAATTCATTAACCTCTTCCCAATTTTTGATATTGGCATTTTTTACGATATCTTCATTTGGGTAATAAAATTTACTTTCTACTTTTTTTGGTTGATTTATTTCATTCATAATATTTAATAATTATTTTTGTTTTTATACTTAAATTTAATTTATTTTTATAAGTTTGTAAATTAC
>JBDNHS010000453.1:0-20824 GCA_041688685.1 Kapaibacterium sp. (SeqCode) | reverse complement strand
ATAATAATATTAATTCTATAGATGATTATAAATTAAATTCTCCAAAAGTAGCAGATAAAAAGCACAATATTGTTCTTACTGGCGAAAGTAAACCAACTAATGAAACTAAAACTAATGAAAATGAAAATGGACTTTTAGTAAGTAAAGAAAAAATTAAAGAAAATAATACGGATAATTCAGATAAGTCACCTAATTTCAATCAGAACCTAAATTTAGAATCTAATAAAATTTCAAGTATCAACAACATAATTAAACGTGCTAACTCAATAGAATTTCAATCGTTTAATAATGTGGGATTAAATGAACTAAATTCAACAACTACTATAGCTACTATTAAAACGCCAGAAAGTTCAACAAGTATGGTTAGAATTACTATGAACCCAAATTCTCTTGGCACTGTATTTGTAGAAATTAAAATGAATGGTGATGAAGCAAGTATTAATTTCAAGACTGTTGACAAGGAAGTTCTTTCGACTTTGGAAAATAATATTAAAGATCTTCAAGCGAGTCTTAAAAGTGAAAATATAGAATTAAAGTCTCTTATTATAGATTATAAGGATTATGATAAAGAATTGAATCAAGAAAATTCTGCACGTAATCAAGAAGAGCAAAATAATAAAGACAAAAAACAAAAAAATAAAAATTTATACAAAGATTTGAGTAATAATAAACAAGATTGTATAAACTTAGATTCTGATTTTTATAATAATCTAAAAAATTACGCTGAACAATTTAGAGAAAATTCTACTATTTACAAGGATGTAACAAATAGAAACTCTAATTTGGAAAACTTAAAAATAAAAACTAAAATAATTGAAAAATATAGCTAATTATTTTATTATTTATTTTTGCAAAATAAATAACTAACTTTTTAATCACCATTTTATAACCAAGGAAGGTCGTATGGTGGAAAGTATCAATCAAAATATCAATAACCAGCAATCAATTACCGCTGGGAGTAAGCAGACAGCTGCTGCTCAGAAAGACCAATTTCTTAAGTTATTGACCTTTCAGTTGAAGTCCCAAAATCCGATGAAGCCCTATGATAATCAAGAGTTTGCTGCTCAATTGGCTCAATTTACCCAATTGGAGCAACTTTCTGATATCAAATCTTTGATGGAAGAACAAAACAAATCTAACAGTATATTATCACGCAATATTTCTAATTCTGCATTACCAGGTATGTTGGGTAAGGTAGCCAAAGCTTATACAGAAAATTTTCAATTGTCAAGCGGAAAATCTGCTGAGTTGGGGCTAACTATCAACACTCCACAAGCCGATGGCAAAATTACGATATATGATAGTAATGGTAATATTGTAAGGTCGATGGAAATGGACAAAACAAAACTTGGTAGAGGCGACCAAACTATGACTTGGGACGGTAAAGACGATAAAGGGAATTCTTTGCCAACTGGCAACTATACATTTTTTGCTGATTTAGTTGATTCTAATGGGCAAACAACTGAAGGAAAAACATTCACAAGTGGTGTAATTGATGCAGTTAGGTTTAAGACTGAAGGCACAGTATTAGTCGTTGGTGGATTTGAAGTGCCATTAGAGAAAGTAACTGATATCGCAACAAGGAATTAAGAGGTATAAAATGACTAACATACCTAAAATTAATTCAAATTTAATGGATAATTCTTCCAGATTACCATTTGTGCCTGTTGGTGGTGCTGATACTCTCAAAAAGCAATCTTTGGAGTTCCCTGACCAAAACAGAATACAAAGAAGTAATTTTAATGAATTATTTAAAAATGAATTAAACAAACTAAAATTTTCAGGTCATGCTATTTCTCGAGTAGAAAGTAGAGAATTAGAAGTAACGGATACTGATTTTCAGCGATTAAATAAAGCATTTCAAATTGCTGAAAGTAAAGGTTCCAAAAATCCATTAATTATGATTGATGATAAGGCATTTATTGTTAACGTGCCTAACAAAACTATAGTAACTGTAATGGAAAAATCAAAATTAGAAAATAACGCTATTACGAATATTGATTCTGCAATATTTGTATAAAATATTAGCAAAAGTATAAGCAGAAAACAAAAATAAAAAATAAATAACTAATTATCAATTAACTAGATTTTACTCTTCATTTGAATTTAAGGTTGGACCTAAGCCATGGAGGGCAGGAGACCTTTGGAATATGAACGATAGATTATTCTTATTTAGAAATAAAATAATTAATTCAAATAGCATAAGAGTTAACCAAGGAGGGTTCCTAAATGGGTCTTATTAGATCTTTATCAACTGGTGCGAGTTCACTAAAAGCTCATCAACAAAAGTTTGATGTTATTTCTAATAACTTGGCAAATGCAAACACAATTGGTTTTAAATCAGCAAGAGTATCTTTTGCTGACCAATTTAGTCAAGTTACAAAGTATGGTTCGGCTCCAGATTCAAATGGTGGACAAGGAATGGGCGGCACTAATCCAATGCAAGTAGGTTTGGGTGTCAAAGTCGGCTCAATCCAAAATAATATGGGTCAAGGTGCAATAGAATCTACTGGAAGGTCGTTGGATATGGCTCTGAATGGAGACGGCTTCTTTGTTTACCAATTTAATGGTAAAGAGATGTACTCAAGAGCTGGTGCTATCAATAGAGATAGCAAAGGTATGCTTGTTGACTCAAATTCTGGTGCTTATTTAAAAGGATATAATGTTTCTGTTGGTACTAATGGTCGTATGACAAAAGATAGTGATAACATTAATATTCTAAATAGAAAGGTAGAAAATCTTTCAATTCCACCAGATATTACCTCTGAACCAAAACAAACTGAGAAAATAAGTATTACCGGTAATTTAGATTCAAGTTTAGTTGACGGACAGTCTCGTTCTTCCTCTATCAAAATATTTGATAACACGGGCGCTCCAAGAGATTTAAGTCTAACTTTTACCAAAACTAATATTCCAAATGAATATGTGATTAAAGGAGAAATCGAAGGTAAAATTGTTCCATTACTTCCTTCTAACCTAACTTTTAGAACAGATGGCACTTTAGATAATCCTGCTACAATAAATATTAATGCAACTGCACTGAATACTGCAATGGGAGCTACCTTATTTGATGCAACAACACCAAAGAATGTAACTATTACTTTAAAAAATCCTAATAATCCAATATCGGGAAGTTTGACTCAATTCTCTGGAAATTCTACCGCTACTGTATCTAGTCAAGATGGTTATAGAACTGGAGATTTAGTTGGTTTAGAAGTGGACCCACAAGGTAAAATATTGGGTACATTCACAAACGGACAAACTGAAATATTAGGACAAGCAGTAATTGCAAAATTTACTAATTCAGAAGGTATGATGAAAGAAGGTGGAAATTTTTTCTCATCAACAGCAAACAGTGGTATTCCAAATTTAGGTACAGCTGGTGAAATTTTCCCTTCGACTACTATTGCTGGTAGATCTTTGGAGCAATCCAATGTTGACCTGACTGAACAATTTACTGAAATGATTTCTACTCAGAGAGCTTTTGAAGCGGCATCAAGAACAGTTACAGTAAGTGACCAGTTATTACAAGAAATCAATCAATTAAAACGATAGTTATTTGATTAATTAGATGATTAATTAATCTTTTAAATTAAAATATTAATTGGAATACTCTATGTAAATAATATTGATAATTATTAATCACCACCTCTTAATTGTAAAAAATATGGTTATACTTTACAACGATTATTATTATTTTTATTATTCTTATGTTATTATGGAAGATATATTATAGAATATATAGGGTATTCCACTTATTTTAATAATTAATTTTACTCATTTTACTCTCAAAAAAGACAGGCGAATTTATAAGGTGCTTCCAAAACCCACCAGATAGATTCGCCTGTTTTGTGTTATTTTCTTAGACAATAGTTCAAGTCCCCCCTTTTGTATTAGAATTAATTTCTTTATTTTAAAGACGAACGGTGGGTAGTCTAATGTTTATATATTTAATAGGTTATGAGAAGAATATTATCTATAATTTCTTATGATATTGATAATTGTATTTAATAAAGATTATAAATCGTAAATTATTTTCAAATGTATTAAATAAATAAAACAGATGAGGAAGACTGACCGCTGGTAGTCTCTACAAATAAAAAAAATATCAATGTTTTACAATTATAGTGGTGTTAACTCTACGGTTGATTTAAGTTTATATCTCGGTAATCACGCACAAAAAAAAAGACAGGCAATTATACCTGTCCAAAAAAAATATTCAAATACAAACATTTGTTTGCAATTGCTCAAGTACAGTGCTAAATTTAATCTAACTAATCCATCTAGTTAAAGAACGTAACCCAACTTTTTATAGCTAAAGTCGTTGAAACTTACTTCATCTAATAATTTTCGGCTTCTATTTAATAAAATGGTATATCTTAGTCTCTTATCCAAATCAGATAAATGATTATAAGCTTCTGTAATTTCGGCGAACTTATCAGAAATGTGCTTATCACCATTATGTAAGTCTGGATGGTAAATTCTCGCTAATTTTTTATAAGCATCTTTTATTTCAGAATGAGTTGCAGTTCTCTCTAATCTCAAAATTTTGTAATAATCTTTTAATTTTAAAGTAATATTATTTTGATTTTCATTGTTTATCATAACTAAACTCCAAATAAATTTTAGTTTTATAGAAATTTTAGAATTTGTACATTTATGAATACAAATTAATAAAAAAGAATACTATATATTATGGTATTTTATAAGTGTAATTACTGAATTTGTTAGATTATCAGAAATATATTCAATTAAATTTTTGTAATTCATAGTATTTATAGAAAATTGTCATATTTAATGATAATATATAGATAATTTACATCTACTTTTAATTTAAATATTAATCTAATTTTAGATTTGCCAGAATTTCAATCTCGGAATCTGAA
Source organism: Kapaibacterium sp. (SeqCode) (assembly GCA_041688685.1). Classification (GTDB taxonomy): domain Bacteria; phylum Bacteroidota; class Ignavibacteria; order Kapaibacteriales; family UBA2268; genus JBDNHS01. Next base: position 15,938 of record JBDNHS010000453.1, on the reverse strand, counting down.
GGTATTTCTGTATAACTAATTACTGAAACCATTGGATATGTAGATCTTATCATTCTAAATAAATAAGGGCGAATCTGAGCTGAACAAATAATTATCGGTAGATAGCCCATCAATGACACATCGTCAATAACTTTTGCCAAATTAGTCAATAAATTTCTGACTGTATCAGTTGGCAATCCAAGCGTAGGACTGTTTGAAGCGGCACTATTTAATTGTAAAGCACTCGTCATTTTATCCTCTAAATTTGGGTCCAAAGATATAGTATGAATTACACCATTTTGGTCTTCGTAAAGTCTTTTGATTATTTCAGATAAATTATGCCTTACATATTCTGTCAACACATCAACATTTTTGGTAACTTTATAATATTCCAAAATTGACTCACAAATCATAGACAAATTTCTTATCGGTATTCCTTCTGCCAATAAATTTTGTAATACTTTTTGCAAAGTGGCAAGTGGTAATGATTCTGGCGTAATTTCTTCTATAAGTGCAGGATAATCATTTTTGAGATTATCCAAAAGGTGCTTGATATCTTGTCTATTGATTAATTTATCAGCATTACGTCTCAATACCTCTGTTAAGTGAGTTGTTAGTACAGTTGGCGATTCGACAACAGTATAACCCAATATTTCAGCATTTTCTCTTTCAGAAAACTTAATCCAAGTAGCAGGTAATCCAAATACAGGTTCGGTAACTTTCAGACCTTCTAATTCACCATCAGCTGACCCTGGATTCATAGCAAGTAACATCGTAGGATATATGTTGTTCATTGCTATCTCATTACCCCTAATTTTGATTACATACTTTTCTGGTTCTAATTGTAAATTGTCTCTTACTCTTACTGGAGGCAGAATAATCCCAAGTTCCGTAGCGAGTTGCTTTCTGACGTTTGTAATTCTTTTGAATACGTCTCCACCTTGTGTTTCATCAACAAGTGAAATAAGACTATATCCCAATTCAATTTCGATAGGATCGATTTTCAATAAATCTTCAACAGGAGCATCTTCTGGTTTTGTAATTTGTTCTTCAGATTCGTTTAGTTTCCTTCTCAATTCATTTTCTTCACTGTCTTCTATTCTTTTTGTTCTAATATAACCAACTCCGCCAAGGATCAACGCTAAAAACAAAAATGGTACAATTGGGAAACCAGGTATAAAAGCCATTAGAGCCATTGTAACGGCTGAAACGAAAAGCGGCTTTGGTCTACTTGTGAATTGTTCTTTTAATTCTACTTCGAGTTTGTCAGAGGCGCCAGAACGAGTTACAACAAGACCACCTGCAACTGAAACTAACAAAGCAGGTATTTGTGCAACCAATCCATCACCAATTGACAAAATTGAATAGGTAGATAATGACTCCATTGCAGTCATATCCTTTTGGAGCATGCCAATAACAAATCCACCCAATAAATTAATTGCTGTAATTATTAAACCAGCAATTGCATCACCCTTGATGAATTTTGCAGCACCATCCATAGAACCATAAAAATCAGTCTCTCTAGACAATTCATCTCTTCTTTTTCTTGCTGTTTTTTCATCAATATAACCAGCGTTCAAATCGGCATCAATAGACATTTGTTTACCCGGTAAGGCATCTAATGTAAATCTTGCCGCGACTTCTGCAATACGTGTCGAACCCTTGATGACAACAACAAAGTTTATCACCAATAAAATTATAAAGATTATCAATCCGACAACATAATTACCACCAATTACGAAATTCCCAAAGGCATAGATAATATCACCGGCAGATGCTTCTAACAAAATTAGTTTAGTAGAGGCGACATTTAGTCCCAATCTAAATAATGTTGTAATTAAAAGTATTGAAGGGAATGACGAAAATTCTAAAGGTTTGACTAAATAAACAGCAATTAATAAAGTCAAAATTGAAAATGCAATATTAGATGCTATTAAAATATCTAATAAAAACCCTGGTAGAGGGATAATTAATAAAGCTAATATCAATAATACACCTGCTGCCAAACCTACATCTGGATTTCTTTGGATTGTAGGCAGCACATTATTGACCAATATTTTCATTATTGGGTTATTTAAAATAGGATTTTGTGGACTTTTCGCCATTATTTTCCATTTTATTTAATTTCTAGAACATTTTTTACTCTCAAATATTGATACCTCAATTTACTTGCCATTTTTTAAAAGTACCAATATAAAAGACCAATTTCAAATAATTTAAATATCAAAATAATAATCAATATTCGATAATTATTTCATAATTTACACTTATAAATCTTTCATTTTAAACTATCTTTATCAACTCAAACAAATTATGAAAACGCAGTTATTAATATTTTTAGTCTTTGCATCAATTTTCTCTAATGCCTTAAATTTAAAAAGTAAAATATGGCAGATTGGTGAAAATAACGAATACAAATTTTGTAGTCAAATCAGCTCGTTAGTTAATGACAATGACACAATTATCATTGAAAATGGATTATATAATAATGACAAACAGGTAACTTGGACTAAAAATAACTTATTGATAAAAGGTAATAATCCCAAACCAATCCTAAAAGCAGGAGAAATTATTGCAAATGATAATTCAAATGGAAAAGGTATTTTTGTAGTCAAGGGGAATAATACTACTATAGAAAATATTGAGTTTACAGATGCAAAAGTCCAAAGTAGAAATGGCGCCGGAATTAGGCAAGAAGGTGCAAATCTAACCGTTAGAGATTGTAACTTTATGGGTAATGAAATGGGCATCTTAGCTGGTGGAACAATACCTAATTGTAAAATATTGGTTGAATATTGCGAATTTAAAAATAATGGCAGCATAGAAAAACCTGGCTACCAACATAATATTTATATCAATTTTATTGATACATTAGTGTTTAGATTTAATTACACACAAAATGCAATTGCAGCCGGACACGAATTCAAAAGTAGAGCATATAATAATTTTATTATGTATAATAGAATTTCAAATACTAATTCTGTAGATAGTCGAAATATTGATTTGCCAAATGGAGGTACTGCTCTAATTGTAGGAAATATAATAGAACAAGGACAAAATTCTGAAAATTCTAATATAATAGGTTATGGTTTAGAAGGACTCAAAAATCCTGCTCCTCATAATTTGTGGATTGTAAATAATACGATAATTAACAACAAATCAAGTGGTAGTTTTATTCATACAGTCGAGGGTACGGACACATTATTACTACATAACAATGTAATGGTCGGTGCAAAAACTAGTGGTTTGATAATTGGCAATCCAAATTTATTAGATAGTTCGAATAATTTTATAAATAATGATGTATACTCTCCATTATTTAGGAATTTCATTGAGTCTGATTACACTCCAAACCCAAATAGTCCATTGATAAATAATGCAGTAATTTTACAAGATGCTACAGATAAATTAAGAAATATTGCTGGATATGAATTGAATCCAAAATATGAATATACAGACCCATCAAAAAGAATTCCTAATCAAAATAATGATAATAAAAAAATCAGAAAATATGATGTTATAAACAAATTAGACATTGGTGCGATAGAATATGAGGATGTAAATAGCATCAAAGTTAGTGACAAATCAAAATTTATAATTTATCCAAATCCTGCATTTGATAATATTAAAGTAATTTTAGAAGATGAGTTATTAGAAGAAAGAAAAATTGAGAATGAAACAATTAATTTAAAGGTCTTTGATGTTTTGGGTAATGAAGTAAGTACTTTTTATGATTATAATTCAGAACAGGAAATTGATATAAGCAAATTATCTGTAGGTGTATATTCGATCATAATCACTAATAAATTTGGAAATCAATTTTTAAATCAATCTCAACAATTTGTAAAAGTTAAATAAATAAATTTAAAATAATAAATCCATATATTAATCACAATTATAATCATAATTATAGTCACAAAGATGCTAATTACAACTAAAAAGTGCATTATAGATGTATCTTTTAGTCTAATAAATTCAACCAAATAAACATATAATTAATATTTTTAGAACTTAAAACGTCAGTGAACAAAACTTATGTAATACAATAATTTATAATTAGTTATAAATAAATTTAACGGAGTACTAATGTCTGTGAATAATCCAACTAAATTTGACAGAAGAAATATCATTAAAAGTGGTTTTTTATTGAGTCTTGGTACATTCTTAATCAGCAAAAGCCAATCTATTGCTGGAAATAGCCTAAATAATAGTTTAAATAATAATATTAGTGATGATAATAGTCAAATGGGAGCAACTTCGCTTATTTATCCATTTACTTTACCGAAATTAGAATATGGATTTGCTGCCTTAGAGCCAAATATTGATAAAATGACTATGGAGATACATTATACAAAACATCACCAAGGTTATTTAAATAATTTGAATAAAATTATAGAAAGTAATGTAAGTTTACAAAATTTGAAAATAGAAGAAGTACTTCCTAAAATTACTAATGAAAAATCTGATAATGGACTAAAAAACAACGCTGGTGGGCACTTCAATCATACATTCTTTTGGAATATATTAACCCCAAAACAAAGTAGCAAAGAGCCAAAGGGAGATTTTCTAAATCACGTCATAAAGGATTTCGGTTCATTAGATAGATTAAAAGTATCTTTTGATGAAGCTGCCAAAACACGATTTGGTTCTGGTTGGGCGTGGTTAGTTTATGATGACAATGATAGAAAGTTAAAAGTTACTTCTACTCCAAATCAAGACAATCCATTAATGAATTTTTCTGAAGTGAAGGGCAAGCCAATAATGGGAATTGATGTCTGGGAACACGCTTATTATCTAAAATACCAAAATAAAAGAGCGGATTATATTACTTCTTTTTGGAATATTTTAGATTGGTCAAAAGTTGAAAATAATTACAACAAAGCTACTCTGAAATAATCAAAGTTGAAAGTGTATTTTTATACTTGTGTCCTTAAAAAATTATAAAATTCTAATTAGTTGTGAATTTGAGAAAAAATTTAAATAATAATGTAGCAGTAATACTTGCTGGTGGTGGAGATGCTAATCTTTGGCCCATTAGTAATGGAAATAATCCAAAGCAATTTAATCATTTTATTGGTGAAGGAACTTTAATTCAGAATACAATAGAAAGGTTGTTAAATCACTATGATATTTCTCAAATTTACGTAACTACAACTAGCGGATTTGAAAATTATATTTACGAACAACTGCCAAATTTGAATAAATCAAATTTATTCGTTGAGCCATTTATAAATGGCTCTTTGTCTTCGATTATGTTGGCTACTTCAATTATTCTGAAAAGATTAGGCAAATCTACTGTAATTACATTTTATCCAACTGATCACATTATTGAAAATTTGGGCGAATTCTTTCATTCTGTTGATATTTCTGTTTTGTTTGCTAAATTCAATAACTCTTTTGCTGTAATTGGAATTGAGCCAGATTATCCTTACCAAAAGTTGGGTTATATTCAATACAAAGAATTAAAAACCAATAAAATCAACATTGATTTAAAAGGGTATTTAGATAAAAATACAGACTTAATATTAACAAATGAAATTGATTACAAAAATGAGAATGTGTTAAGTTTAGATTATTTAGAAAGTTCTGATAATTTAGATAATTTAGAGATCTTAGAAAGTTCGGATTATTTAGAAAGTTTAGAGATTTTAGAAAGTGACGATTTGAAATTTATAAATGAAGTTATTACTTTTGCTGAGAAACCAGACAAAGAATCAGCGAAAAGATTTATCGACTCAGGTGATTTTTTGTGGAATACTGGAATAGTGAGCGTCAGAGCCGATGTATTATTTCAAGAATATAGGCAATATTATCCTTATGAATTTCAATATTTTGAGAAGTTGTTGGGTCACGTTGACAAAAAGAATTTTGATTTGCAGATAAGTTTGCTTTATCGAAGATTAAAACCTTTATCGCTCGAAAATGGTATTTTTGACAAAAATACCAACTTAAATAATAATATTGACCATATTACAAAACTTTATGCAATCAAATCAGATTTTAAATGGTTAGATGTAGATTCTTGGTCTGAGGTGTACGAAGAAAGCAAAAAAGACCCAAGAGGCAATGTATTTAATGGAAATATCATAAATATCAAATCTAAGAACAACTTGGTTTTTAGCAAAAATCTACAAATTGCTTTAATTGGCATAGAAAATGTAGTAGTAATAGAAAATGAAGGTTCTTTATTAATTTGTAACAAAAATGACACAAATTTGGTAAATGAGGCATTATTAGAATTAAAAAGAAATAAAATACATAATTTAACCTAAATTTAAATAAATTATTTCTAACAAACGATTGTTTAACAAAGAGATTAGTTTTTTGAAAAGTACAATAAACCAAAACATTATAGCAAAATTAAATTTAAATTATTTAAGTTTAAGATTTTCCAGAATAAACATAATTGTAATATCCTTTTTTCTATTTCAACTATTATTGAGTAGTTGTTCCACAGGAATAAAGTTTAGTTCCATACAGCCAAGTTACCCTTTTACCAATAGTAACTCCACAAACCAAGCTAATAATAGCAACAAAGACAGTAAATCAGATAATGACTCAGATGATAAATTAGAAACTGAATATAAATTAATTGGCGAAGCATCTTATTATGCAGATAAATTTGTTGGCAGAAAAACAGCAAATGGCGAGTTATATAATCATAGTCAATACACAGCTGCACACAGAACTCTACCTTTTGGTAGTAAAGTCAGAGTGTTTAATACCAGAAATGGAAAAGAAGTGATTGTAAAAATTAATGATAGAGGTCCATTTATAAGTGGTAGAGTAATTGACTTGTCCAAGTCTGCTGCATCTGAACTGGGTATTATATCAAGTGGGCTTACAGAGGTGATACTCGAAGTCTTAGATTAATAACTTGCTAATATTTACTTTAATACTTTTCAATTCAATATATTTCAATTATAGTAATTATATAGATTTTCAATTTCTGAAGATTGGATAAGTATATCTAATAATTGAGATAAATATTTTTTGTCCATATTATCAAATCTATTCTTGATTGGACTATCAATATCTAATACTCCAATTAATTTCCCATCTGATATAATTGGAATTACTATCTCTGAATTGGAGTTTGCATCACAGGCAATATGCCCTTCGAAATTATGTACATCTTCTACAATTATGGTCTCTAAATTTTGTGCAGCAGTGCCACAAACACCTTTGCCAATAGAGATTCTTACACAAGCAGTTTTACCCATAAATGGACCCAAAACTAACTCTTTTTCAGAAATTGAGTTGGTTGTGTTTTGATTATTTGTTATAAAATAAAATCCGACCCAATTGAGTTTTGGTAATGCGTTGTATAATAATGAACTAAAGTTAGACGCATTAGAAATAAAGTTGGACTCACCCTCAAAAACAATAGGTAATTGTTTGACTAAAAGTTTATATATTTCTTCTTTTGTCAATCCAGAGTAAAAATTAACTAAATTGTTATTGATTTCAATACTCATATCTGTGAAATTAGTTTAGATTATTAGAATATATAGAATATGAGAAATTAAACATCATACTCAAATTTGGTATAGATATTATTTTTGTATAAATTAAACTTGTAACTCGGCTTTTTACCAAACTTGAACACCTTTTTTAAAAATACTTTATCGTATTTTTTAGTAAATTTAAAATATTTTAATTTTAGATTTTCTGGCAATTCATTTTGACTTATTCCTCTTTTTAATACTATTCCATCTTCAAATGAATATTCTAAATCTAAATTACTTTGTCGCCATTTGATTGTAGTCTCGTCTGTTTCGACACTTAGACTAATGTTATCTTTAATAATAATTTTTTGAGAGGTACTAAAAAGTAATATAAAACCAGATAAAACCATTGCTCCATAACCGATTTTTCTAAATGTATATTCACTTAAGTAAGGCAAAATATACTTCACAGTAATGGCTGAAATCAATGCACCAATTGCTATCACTACACCCAGCCAAAAGGCAGGAGTCGAATATAATCCCAATTCAATATAGATTATGAGCTTAATCGAATGCAAAAATATTTCGTTTGCAGCTCTTGTAGCTACAATTTCTTCTTTTGTAAGTCCGTAACGAAAATATAATCTGTTAAAAAGCAGTCCAATTGCACCAGTAACTCCGCTCACAAATCCAGCTAAAAATCCTACAATTGCTAAATAGTAGTTTGGGAATGGTTTTTCATTTTGCACTTGTTCTTTTTTACTTCTAAATAACTCGCCAATATTTACAATTAGGAATATACCTATAAAAAACTGTAAATAAATAGGATTTAGAAATATCATTAACCAAGCACCCAAAAGAACTGCTGGTATTGAAAATGGAACAAACCAAAAGAATATTTTCCAATTGATTGATTTTCTAAAAATTACAATACGAGATACTGAACTCGAAAATGTTCCAACCGTTAATGAAAAAGGCACCAATGATATTGGCAACATTAAGCTCAATAGTGGTAACAAAATCAAACTTGCTCCACCACCACAAATTGCACTTATCCAAAAGGCGAAAATTGTAGAAAATAGTATTAGTGTAACATTTAAAAGCATTTGGATATTTATTTATGTGCAAAACAAGATAACACATTTAAAATCAATTGTCTTAATTATTAGCAATTATTTCTCAAAGATCATTGGTTCACAATTACATTGTTTCTCAACTATAGTTCTGGCACCCTCGGCAGACTCTTTTGATGAATAATTACCAATGACAACTGCATATAATTTGTTTCCATCAACACTTTTGGTTTTGACCTCTGTTCTCATTCTTTGTTTGATATACTTTTGCATCTCTAATTCTGCGGCATCTTTGGAATTATATACTGCCACTTGCAATCCATAGGTTTTAGATTTAAGTTCTTCTTCGGTTTTCATCAAAGAAGTTACATTTTCTTCTTCATTTAGGATATTCTTATTAGCATTATTTTCTTTATCACTTTTAGCGTTATTGATTGCATTTTCAGTTTTTACCTCAGATTCTAATTTATTGTTAGCAAGAGACTTTGATATATTTTGTCTCATTTTCATTTCATCTTCTAAGCTCATCTCTTCATTTTTGCTTTTACTGTTTTTATCAATTTTTTCGTTTTTTTCAATATTTTTAGCTGGCTCAGAATGTTCATTAGTTTTATGACTATTACTTTCAGAATGTAACATCGGATTTTCTTTATGTTCTAAATTCACTTCTACTTCCATTTCTTCGGAATGCTCTTCTCTAAGTTCTGCAATTTCATTATCCTTTGCTTCATTCTCTTCGGTTTCATTAGACAATTCTTCCAAAGTAGGCAATGGTGTTTTTTGTTTTTCTAACTTATTTGTTAATTTTTTGTCCGAAGTTTCAGTTTTTGCAGTAGAATGATTTGCTTCAGAGTGATTTTCTTCTTTTGGTTCAGAAGTTTTTGGTTCTTTATAAACTTTGATTTCTGTGATTTCAGAAGAATTGTTAGCAGAGTTAGGATTTACAACATTGTTAGAGTTACTCATATTTTTTGAGTTTCTGCTACTAATTACACTTTCTGCCAATCTAACTGTTTCGCCAGATGTAACCAAAAATGGTGAAGTTGGGTAATTCTCTCTAAAAATTGCCAATTCACTTTTAGCTTTATTAATATCTCCAACGATTGCATAATATTGAATTAATCTCCAATAAGCGTCATCTGCCCAAATATTATCTGGATATTTTTTGACAATATCTTTGTAAATTTCAACAGACTTTGTAGCATCTTCCAGTACAACTGCCAAAAGCAACTTTACCGCTGGACTATCCGGATATTCCACCATTAGGTCTGGTAATTTTGCTTTTACTTCTTGCACTTTCCCTCTTGCTACCATTGTCAAATAATCATTTACGATTGCATCTTGACTATGAGCAACGTTAGAACAAGTAAAAAGTAGAGTCAAATATACCACAACTGCGAAACTAAGTTTATTAGTAATTCTCAACTTAGGTAAAAAATCATCAGTAGACTTTATACTTTTGATATCAATACTTTTAGAATTAAAAGTATTCTGTGATGAAATAGGAAGTTTGTAATTTTTGGTAATGGTTCTATTCAAATCTATATTATTAAATGTATTATTAATAGATTTGGTAATAGAACTAATTGTAAAGAATACCATTTGTCCCCCTGAATAATAGTATTTTTAAACTTAAATTAGTCTTAAGTTGTTCTTAATTTTATGATTTTTGTAGAATTATGCTGCAATCAAAAAATATATTCTGTAAAATTATGAATAAAATTTGAAATATAAAAACAAAAGTATCTTAATTATTGATAATATAAAAATTTATTTATATGAATTCAAATCATATTTTGTAAAATTAGTCTCTTTGTCAACAATAAATGGATTTTTACTTTGCCATTTAATATAATTATTTACCGATTTTGTATTTCTTTTTGACCATTTTTCTACTTCATCAGGATTGCCTTCTGCCAAAATAAAATAACTATAAGTATCAAAGCTACTTTCTTTAATAATTTTCGATGTGTAATTTAACAAATAAATAGGGAACTTAGTTTTAATTTCACTTTTATCCCATAATTTGATAAATTCTTCTCTTAATTTAATTATACCTTCTATTGTTAATTTATCATCATTTAAGTATTTAGAGTTCTGTTTAATATTCAATAAGTTGTTTAGAGCATCATCTAAAAGATTATTTATATCTATAGCTAATTTATCCGAATTAGTTTTATCAGTCAGTCTTAATCCATAATTAGCCAAGTTTCTGTCTTTCAAGTCTTTTGCTGCATCTTTCTTCTTGTTTTTCTTTTTTGAGTTCTTGCTTTTTGTTTTATCCGAATTAGTTGATTCGTTATCAGAAGTCTGAATAGTGTCTAATTGTAGTGCTTGAGAATTATTGATTTTGTATAAATTATTTTGGTATAATTCATATAAAGTTCTACTTACTTCTTGGCTTTTTTGCATATTTTGAGATATGTTCAGAAAAACCTCTGAATACAACAACGCCCAAATTTTGTTATCGGTATTTTTGTAATATCTAAGTAATTGATAATAATTATTAGAATAATTAGGGTCTTTGTTTACTCCAATTTCCCAATTTTCTAAGGCATTTTTTTCTTTTTGCCTTCCAAACTCTGTAACCCCTAACTCATAATACAATCGCCCAGAGTTTGGGAATTTTTTCAGACCGATACTCAAGATTCTAAAGGCATTTTCCTTTTTACCCAAAAAGTCATAACTTGCCCCTAATAATTGGTAAACATTTTCATTAGCCTCTGGGTCATAAGACAGTCTTTCTAATTCTTCAATTGATTTCTCATAATTTTTTAATTTAAAATTTGCCAAAGCTCTTTCATATTGATATTCAAAATTATCTGGTTCTAATACAATCGCTTTTTCAATTAACGTAAGTGCCTTTTCGAATTCGCCTCCATTCATAAAAGTAATTGCTTCGAACATTAAGCTTTCGGCTTCTTTTTGGTTGGTTTCTTCACTAATTGCATAATTAGTAAAATTCATTGTGGTTATTAGAAGTATTAAGAATATTTTGTAAAGATTTTTGATTTTCATAGATAAAAGATTTGAGTTAATTGTTTTAGTTTTTTGAATATATTTAGTTTTTTGCATTATTTATAGTTTTATTTTTTGTATTTTTTATTGAGAATAATTAAAATTAATTTAGACTGATTTAGTTTATATTAGATTAATTTAGACTAATCATTGACCTAAGACCAAAAAGAAATCCAGTATAACCCAACGATTGATTTCTTCCATTTTTGCTGACTTCATCAAGATAATTACTCAATGAAAAAGTATATCCCAAATATGGAGACAAATAAATCCCAATTGCCGGAGAATAATCATAACCAACTTTTAAGTTAAAATTATAATTTAGTGAATTTATTTTAGGCAAAATTACATCATCTAAGTTTTTTATCAAACTTCCATCAGAAAAAGTTTCATAATCTGGACTAATAATCCTTTCGGTATGTAAGCCTTTGCTTCTATCCAAAAAATAATTAATATCTACACTTGGATTAATAAAGAAGTGGCTTTCAACTATCTTATATTTCCAGCCAATATCTAAATTAATTAATGACAAGTTAGACTGGTAGTCATATTCAGTAATTAAATTATCCCCATTACTAAGTGGAATAGGTGCAGCTAATTTCTTGAAATTTAAGGGCAATGATTGAAAATTTAGACTAACATTTATGCTCTGGAATGTTTCATACCAATACTCAACATTTACCCCAAATTTTAGCCCGCTACCTTTGCCATCATTGTAACGGCAGCACTCCAGTTCATTAGTATTAAAATACCTTTTAATAGGTAAGTCTGCATTATAACTGATTAATTGTCCTTCGATATTCCCACCAATAAATAAATTTGGCGTAGAGAAAAGCAATCTATTTGAATAATACCAGTCAAATCCTTGTGAATAAGAAATAGATAAATTAGAAAACAAAAAAACTGTGAAAAATGAAATAAATGTGTGGACATATAACAAATTTACTCTAATAAAGTTTGGAAACTTTAATAGATTTTGCCAGATATGACTAAGACTTGTCGATATATAATTGTATTTTCTCAGATTTATTTAATGTTTATTGTTAACTATTCTTGTAAATTATTCTTGTAAATTATCGTTAGAAATTATTGTTATAATTATTTATTCTTTAATAAATAATTGGGTTTTAGAGTATAAACCTGCTTGCATTTTGAGTAAATATATACCCTTACTCAAATTACTCAATGAATATTTTTTTTGATAAGTCCCACTTTTATATTCACTATTTTCAATTATTTTGATTAATTCGCCATAAGAATTATACAATTCAATTTTAACTTCGGTATCAAAAGCAACATCAAAATTTAGTGCAAGTGATTCACTTGTTGGATTTGGAAATGGCTCTTTTAGGTTAAATTTATTTCTATTGCTTCTATTATAAACTTTGTACTCCAATCCACAAACAGAATCAATTTTAATCAATCCATTACTAATGTTCACATCCATTATTGTATTACAATTTTCATTTCCTATTGTAGTATTATAAAAAACAATATCTGACTCAAAATTATCTCCCAAATATGTATCAAATTTTAATAAAATTAGAGTATCAGAACTCATAAAATTTCTATTTTCGATATTATTTAGATTTATTATTAGTTCATCATTTTTAAATACAATTTCAGAGTTTAATGATAAATTTTGAGTTGCAGTATTATTCGTTTTGAAACTATTATACTTAATCATTGTTGTATCAAATTTTATTACTGTAGAGAATTTTGATGCTAAGCTTATTTTATTCTTTTCAGAAATTATAGGAATATAAATTTGTTCACCAGGTTTATAAAAATATTGACTTATTTGTACCATCGAAGATAATTTACTAAGACCATTACCCATCAAATTTAACTTTAGAGTATCTTCTAATGTACCATTATTATAAATGACATAAATAAATGATTCGTAATTTTTTTCAATAGTTGGTGCAAAAGATAATTTTAATATTTTGCTTTCATTTTGATTGATTATATTATTACCATCAAAACTAAAATCAAAACCAGTAAAATCAATATCTGTAACTACTCTGAAAGTAACTGGCAAAGTGCCTCTGTTTCTTATTTCCACATTTTGGTTGTTAAAAGCTGGACAGTTACCAGCTATATTAATCGAACCAAATGAGACTGTATCAATTTCAGTAAATAATTGACCTTTGGGTACACTCCCTCTAAAAATAAATTTAATAAACTCATTTTTGTTTGTATAACCAATAATCTTTCTTTTAGATAAATCTGTTTGGATAATATATTCAAATTCAAATATTCCATCTTTTAGTGGTGTGAACTTAAATTGAATTGTATCTTTTGTTCCGACCTTTAGATTTGCATTATTATCCAAAAATGGTTTTATGATATTTATAATATCACTTTTATTATACTTTTGAATAATTGATTCGCCCAGTTTGCCTATATTAATATTAGAAAATAAACTTGGATTTTCAACATATAAATTAACATCTCGAGTTTCATTTATATTAAGGTTACCAAGCTCAATGATGAATGAATTGACTTCATTTACATCTTCATTTCTTCTAAATGTTATCGCATTATCAACCTTAATGATGCTCAAGTCTTGCTTCGCACCGACGCCAGAAATAATTGCCACAGCACTATCAATTCTATTGTCATTGGCTTTTATGTCTTCGTAATATAATTTGTAAATTACGGTATCTGGTAGAAAATCCAAAGGTTTATAATTAACTTCATATTTTACATTTTCAGACCTTGCCTTTAATTCAAAAGGTATTGTTTTCGTTTTTAGTATAATTTCATCTTCAACAAATTTGGAAGTTAGAAGATTATACTTATCTTTATCAATATTCAATCTTTCAGTCCAAACATTCCTTATATTCCATTCTTTGTAGGTAATAAAATCAGGATTTATATAGACTGAATCGAATTTTATATTATCTTCAAAAGAGCCCAACAGTTTATTAGTTTTACGCCCCACCAATAAAAAAGTATCGGCAACAACTAAGTGCCTTTTGTCATTTTCTGGAAAGTCCAAATCGACAAGACCTATCTCGAGAATTGCTTCCATTTTGCCTATTGCTCCATCAAAAACTAATTTATCTTTGAATAAAATTGTAATTGTGTCTGGCACTTCATTAGGATTTACGGCAAATATTGGGTCGAGATTGTTTTTTGGTAAAAAATGTAAAAATCGAAATTGATTATCCCCTGGTACCACTTTACGGATATAACTTGGGGATTTGCCTAAAATATTAAGTGTTCTATTTGAGTAATTTTGTAATAAAAATTGTTGTGATGTTGAGTCTCCCAAATATACTACACCAAAATCTATAGTATCTTTATTTTTATCTTCAATATGCCAAATTCTTGCTTCTTGGCTTTGCAATGGTTGATTTATAAACAGAAACATTAAACATAATGTACAAATAGACCCAATATAACTTATACTACTAATACTTCTTACAAAACTTATACACAGCGACTCATTCAAATTTATTTTTCTAAATTCAAATGTGGTCGTCTTGTTTCTTATTATGTTGTTAATTGTGTTGTTTATTCGTTTTTTCATACTTTTGCTTAAGAAATCAGAACAAAAAATCGCCATTTTGCATTATCATAACATTGTCAAAATAAATATCTGGATTTTTGATTATTCCATCAATATGAAGTGGAACATCAATACTCCCACCCATTCCTTTGTTATTTCCCATAGCAATATGACAAGTTTTGAGTGCTTTTTCATCTTCTAATATCAATCCAGAAATTATTGCTTTGTGATTAGTACCGATACCTAATTCTGCAATAGCAAAAGCATCTTTTCCGACCTCATTCAAAGTATCCAAGAGCTGTTTTGCTTGATGATTATCATTTGTAATAATATTTATAACATAGCCGTCTTTGACTGATAGTTTCATTGGTGTTTCTAATATTCCAATCCCTGCAACAGAACCATCAAAAACTATTGTTCCATTGCTACTTCCCTCGACAGGTGAAAGATAAACTTCACCAGATGGTAAATTGCCACCACTTCCTTCTTCTCTAATTATTCCTGTGGATGAAATAACTCTTCGATTTCTAATATCCATTGTTATATCTGTACCAAGTTTGGTTACAACTCTGACAAAACAAACATCTTTAAATTTTTCTACTAATCTATTACTTAATTCTTCGATAATATCACTCTCGGCATTCAAGCATCTAACAAATATTTCTTTTGTTATACCAGGCAGAGTTGCAACTCTAGCACCTTTTGAACAAGCCATTCTTCTTGCATCAGTGTGAGTAAGCGACCTTTTTGTCGGGCAGATAACTACATCAAATTGCCCCATCAAGTCAGCCACGACTTTATCTGGCTCTTCTCCGTTGAATTTCGCCTCTTTCATCTCCAAATAAAACGCCTCAAAGCCTAATTCTTGTGCTACCGAATAAATATTAAGTCCAATTTCTCTTT
>JBDNHS010000452.1:0-3146 GCA_041688685.1 Kapaibacterium sp. (SeqCode) | reverse complement strand
TAAATTTTATTGATATTAAATTTGACATGTAATAAATCAAATCCAGCAATAGGCATTGGTGTATAATATGTAACTAATAATGTAACTAATAATAATGTTATTATGTGTAAATTTTGTGAACTCATTTATATATTGTTATATAATAAAAATTTAATTTTAAAAATTTTTTGATAATTCGTCAAGTTCATTTATAGACTGTTGTTTTATTTTATTATTTTGTATTAAATAATTTTTAAACGTTTGGTCTACATTTTTATTTAATATAATTTCACTTGATAATTTAATTGTTTCTTCATTATCCTCTTTTAATTTTAGAATAAAATCATTTTCATCAATAAAAACTTGATTCTTGATTACGTGATTACATATTACAACAATACTTATAAATAATATTATCCAAATTATCATTTGAACATTAGTTAACATACTACTATCAATAAATATTAAAACTATACTTATAAAACTACCAATTAATACAGCATCATAAATTTTGTTTTTATGAATACTATAATTATCGTCAGACCAACTTAATACCCATGGTTTACATAATATTCTTAGGATTATGGCCAAAACAAAGGCTAATAAAATTTTGTAATTAGGATTCATTATTATACTCTTAATAATATATATGTATAAATTATTTTTTATAAAAAATTACTTACAATCATTGCGAATAGTACCATGAGAAAAACATAAAAAATTCGTAATCCTATACCAATAATAGCCTTATCAAAATTTGATAAGGCTGGTATTATTGGTATATCATACAATGATGATAATATGTCATCACATTCTATTTCATTATCATATGTAGAAACTAAATCTTTAATTTGATAACAACCAATCTCTGAATCCTTAGTATAACCGAGTTTTCTATAATATTCCCTAACTCCAACACCTGCAATAACAGACATCTTTTTATATCCGTTTTCAATTGCAATTTCTTCTGCTCTAGCCATTAATTTCTTACCCAACCCTTTATGTTGTGGCTTTTCTTCTTCATCTTGTGCAAACATAATACTATTATTTGCATAATGCTTTTGATTTTCTCTGTCTGCGGAAGGTTCTCCTGGAAGGTAAGAACGTGGCATATCGGGATAATCCGGACAATAAAAACAATCATACTTGCATGAATATTTTCCAGGGTTTCCGTTATGGTCTTCTCCAAATTCCTTAACAATTTCAGTAGTTCCGTCAGAATTAACCCTAGTATATGATGGATAACCACTAGTGAAAATACTAAAAACCATAACCCCAGAATTTTCCCTAACATTTTTAACTTTTAAGAACTTTTCTAAATTCTTATTAGGATTAGGATATCTCCCATCTTGACGACCTAATTTGTAAAAACATATCAAATAACCAAACTTTATTATTTGAGAACTAAATTTATGTTTTCGTTGAAATTGTTCAAATTTCTTTACAATATTATTCATTGGTAATTTCATATAATAATAATCATCTAAAAATTCATAGCATTTAGCTGTCAGTTCATCTGATAATTCCTTGAACCAAAAAGGCTTCATAATGTCTTCTATATTTTCAATATTATCTATATTTTCTGACCGAGACTCCATTATTAGTAATATCAGTTATATGGTATATTTCAATATATATTTTAGCAATGAATATATAATTTCAATTTTTTTAATTTAATAACAAATTTAAATATAAATTAATATGTAAATATATAATGTCCTTTTTAGCTAGATGGATAAACGAAAAATTGTTAAATAGAAAAACAGTAAAAAATCATGAATATAATAAGATTCAGTCAAAAGATATAATCAATAGTCAATCAAATGATATTATTATTAGCAATAATTCATCTTACATAGCACAAGAAGAACAAATAATGTGTACAACAAATGAAAATAATAATTGCGTCAAATGGATTCCTAATAATGAGTTGGTAAAAAAACACAATAAATTTTTAAATAATGTCGCTGAACTTAACCGACAAAAGCACACATTAGAATATAAATTAGTCCCAAAATCAAAACAGCTAATCAAAGAATATATGAAATTTTCACGTTCAATTGATATTAATGATAAAATTTATGCATCAGAACTTAAAAAAGAAATGTTCATGATAGAAAAAAAAGTTTCAAATGCTGAAAAATCAATTAAAGAATTAGAAACATTAGGATTTGAAATAATAGATGAATGGAATAAATATTTAGAAGATGCGAGAGATTTTCTCCAAGTAAATGATATAGATTCCGAAATAACAATAAATGATATATTATCTAATGATAGCCTATATATTATGAGTAAAAAATTTTTAGATGGATATTGCACAACGATTAGTCCTGATAAAAATTTAAATATAATTAAATACATTAAGTGTTATTTTGATATTGGCACTTTTAAAAATACAATGAATTTTAGTTTGAAAGAATATGAAGACAAACGAAAAAAACTACTTGGTTATGAAACTGAAAATTCTCTTAATGTAATAAAAGAAGCTCCTAAATTATTTTTGCGCGACATAAACAACAATCCAATTGACTATGATTTAAATATAAATAATAATCCCGTGGAATTATCTAATGATAAAATGTCTGATTTAACTAATGAATTAAATGATTTCGATGAGAGTTAATTAAAATATATAGTCATATATTAAATTTTAATATTTTAACATCCAATACAATATTATTATATAATGGGGGAACTCACAGGTTTAAAATGATTTAAAAGTTTATTTTTGTTTTTAACTTTTAAATTTTTTAGTTATGTTTTTAATGAATTTTAATAATTTATTAATGGAGATACACCCATGTTTTAAATTATAAAAATAAAGTAATTTTTATATTTTAAATTGATTAAAACATGGGCGTACCTCCAATGATATTTTATAAAGAAATTAAATATTAATGTTTCAAAATACTCATTTAATAATTATCATTGAATTTATTTGGAATAATGTGTTAAGTATAATTATAAATAAATTAGCACAACTAATTGTTAAATATTTTAAAAAATTAGTTAATAAATATTTATCTAAAAATACACATTTTATTAAATCTAAACTTAATTTAATGGCAATATTTAATTAGACATTATATTTATTTTTTATTTAATCATAAAATGAATATTTAAAATTGGTTTGTGTAACCATATTATTAAATATATCTTTCAGC
>JBDNHS010000451.1:0-2566 GCA_041688685.1 Kapaibacterium sp. (SeqCode) | reverse complement strand
GATAACAAATAATACAATTACATTTGGGTGTTTATAATTTTGCAATACTTCCTTAATTTTTATATTTGAAGTATATTTATTTGCCAAATACTCAATTAGTCCAGAATACATTTCAATACCAATAACATTAACAACATTCAAGTATATAATATTTAAAATTATATTATTAATATAGTTATATTCAGCATCTTCATATTTTTCTAAATCATAATAATCGCCATAAACATTATTAATTATTTTAGTATTATAATTTACTAATAAATTTATTTCTGAATCATCCAATAACTTATAATTTAAATTTAAAAGCCCATAATTATAGAAAGACATATATTTTTCAGTAGAATTTTTATTTTTATTGTTAGTTAATTTTATAATTGGTAAATAAAAATTCCATAAATGTTCTTTAACAAGAACATTATAGTTATCCCAATTTATGCTCATTTCACTAATTAATTTACCATCATCAATTTCCTTAAAAAGAGAATCAAATTGAACATCAAATGAACCAACTTTTATTGATGCTCCTTCTAAATTTAGAATTTCCTTTTGTTTTTCGTCAATTAAATCTTTATTTTTTTTAATTAATGGATCTAAGTCTGATTTATCGACAAGTTGAATACTCTTTTTTTCCTCTTCTAATTGTATATTTGTATTAGTTAATTCATTAATTACATTATTTAGTTCTTTTACCATATCAATTATTTTTTTATTTAGCGTCCCTGACCCAATATTTGTTTTAATTGTATTTTTATCTTCATCTGTTAAACTTTTTATTAATAATTTTTCCGTTATATTAAATCCTTTTACTTTTGCAATTATTTGTTTTAATTTTATTTTATCTTCATATTTCCACCCATTTGGTGATTTTAATAGTATCAACCACATACATTCATTAAATAAATAAAGTGAATTTAAAATAATATCATATATCATATTTTTGTTTTCATCTAACTCAATTCCTTCGAACGAACCATCTGTTTTTATCCACACTTGTAAATCAGATTCATACATATGAATTCGTTTATCCAATTCATCCAAAGTATAAGCTTTATCTATAGAATTTATTACATCAAACAAATACTCTGTTGAATTTTGTCCACGATTATTTTGATAAGTGGAAATTTCCGGATCTAATTCTAATACTTTAGAAATTGCATATTCATTATATTGGTCAATTAATCTATTTAAAACCGTATTGCCATTTTTATCCAAAACTCTTAAATTTATTTTTCCCAATAATTTATTTGTTAAAGGATCAATTTTATTATTAATTATGCATTTATTAAGTAATAATTTTCTCTCGTCAGATTTAACAAAAGAACCCGAATCAATAGCAATAAGAGCATCATTAATTATTCCAAATGTACTATTTTTAGTTTTAAGTAGTTTAGGAAGCATTGTGTCTAAAGTGTATTTTTTTAACTGAGATTCATATTGTGATTTTACATCTGAAATTATTTTAGAATTTGCCAATTTTTTAAGCGGTGATACTATAAAATCATCAGTGATATTCGATAACAAATTATTAATTTCTTCGTTAATTTGAATTTTTATGTACGAATTCATAAAAATAATTAATTTTTCAATAATAACTTTTTTAGCCAAAGCTTTATTTTCTGGCTTTAATAAATAATTAAGACTATCATTTAATGACGTTAATATTTTGCTCGGAACTTTACTTGTTTTTAATTTTTCTTTAGTTTCTGTTATTATTTTATCAGTATCAGTTTCAATAAATCCCATAATCTTAAACCCAAATGATTGAATTATTTTTTTTGAATTATCAAGAGAAATTATAGGTATTGGTTGAGTTAATACTGTAAATTCATCACTGGTTAATTGTAGCCATTTTAAAACAGCATTTGGGGAAATTAATTCTAAATAATTTTTGGTAAAAATTCCTTTATTGTCAATTGGACTAGTTGCAATATTTGTATACATAATTGAATTATACCCAGTATTAAATTTATCTTTTGCAAAAACAACCTTAAATTCTTCTTTATTATCATCAAAATTATTACCACTAAGTTTAAGTTTCTTATAGTCAAATTTTAAATCATTTGTCATATAATCCGTATTATTAAATAAACGATTATAATCGTAATCATAATATATTTTTAATAAATCCTTTTTAATAGGAGTTAATGAATTTAAATCAAATTTGTATTCTTGAAAATATTTATTTTGGTAAGACGATAAATCTCTGGGAAAAATAGAATTATTTGGATAAAATTTATTTGTAAAAAAATTATTAATTTTAATAGAATCATCTAATTTATCTTTTTTAATTAATTCTGTTTGTGATTCTAAATATTTTAGCGAATAGTGTTTATTCACACATTCAATAATATTATTATTTGCTTTATTTATATCAAGTAATTTTGTGTATATTTCATCAATATTTTTAAACACAATTTTATTATTTAATTCTGAATTTAATTTAGTTATAATGTTTTTATATTCTTCATCATTCATATCCTTTAAAGCTTTTTTCTGTGCAGGAATTCTCATATCATACTCTTCTATGTTAGTAACCCAGTTTAATTGTGATAATAAAAGACCATAT
>JBDNHS010000058.1:0-7943 GCA_041688685.1 Kapaibacterium sp. (SeqCode) | reverse complement strand
TTTCTATTGTAGATTATTTTATCAATCCATCAACTGTTGCTCAAGTAAATCAAATGGGCAGTTATAATATTAATGTTCTTATATTACAACCATTATTAGACGGTGCAATTCAAAATTCACCAACAATCGCTAATTGCCCAGGTATGTGGTATTTAATGTTGAATAGTAAAAATAGTTTTAATATGGCAGTCGATCCTAGCGAACAACTTGTATTCGGTCAACAAATTGGATATAATTATTTCAGTTTACCAAATAGTACACTATGTGCTACGGGTAATTGTATGTATATGCAAACAGGACTTAATTTATTAACCGACGACCAAGGAGATTTATTCGGTAATTCTCTATCATTAGGATTAAATGTAATCGGTTCAAATTCTTATTACATATTAATTATATTACCGGAAGCACAATTTTATCCAACTATTAATACCGCAATGGCTAATACATTAACTGTTTATTCAACTCCAAATTCTCTATTTTATGTTATGGTTACACCCAATTCTGGTTCTCAATTTTCCCCAGCATCAAGTGGTACAGTTACAGCCTCTACAAAGAGTTCGACATCTTCTACAACTGCTTCAACTCTTTCATTCCAACCAACTTATACTATTAAAAAAGTCATATTAAGTGTTTCAAATACAAAATTATTTTAATTATAGTTATTAAATGAAAATATTCTTATAATTAATAGTTTTATAATTAAATAGTTTATGGTAATTAAATATATCAAAATATATCAAAATATATCAAGTTAAAATAATTAATATAATATGTTCAATATATATAAATATATTGAGTATAATATGTATCTTATAATATGCTTATTTATTAAAACTATAATTAACTATATTACATTTTTATATGAAAAAATGGTTAATATATTATTTGTTATATTTATGTTTTTTTATTATGGATTATTAAATGAACACTTAGAATTATTTGCGACTGGATGGATTATTATGGAATTAATTAATTGGGTAATCTATTTGTTTATGTATATGAAAATAATAGACCCTGTATTATTATGTTTAAATAAACAAGACATAAATAAAATAATAAATCGCATTGATAAATTAAATAAATATGAATTGGAACACATAATTAAAGGTAGTATAATGTATGATAAACAAACTCATGAAAATATTAATTTAAATAATTTCGATATAAAAAATTTATCAAAAAAAGAAATTATTAATTTATTGGGATATTCATTATTTGGAATACCCCAAGATGAAATTTATCAATCGGTTGAAATTGATAAAATTTATAGACTAATGCTAAAAATAGAATCAATATTAAAATATGAATTTAATTCAAGTAATACAAATAGATATTTGTATAGAACCTGGGGACGAGATTTTATAAATTTTAATTTTAGACCATTAATATTTCAGATACCAATAAGATTAATGATGAATTTTTTTCATTATTATATGATTTATATAATGAAATTTAAATATAAGATTAGTTCAAAATCCAAAATAGGATATTTATATAAAAATAGAGATCCTAGCAAAAAGGATTTAATATTTATTCATGGATTTGGATTAGGATATATACCTTATATACGAAGACTTTTAAAACTAGACACGCAATTTAACTTGGTGATAATGATTTTACCCAATATTTCCAGTTATACATATTATGATGATATTCATTGTGGTTATTTCCCCTCGCATCATTTAATAAAAGATTCGTTTTATGAATTTATGGATTTTATCAAAGTCAAAAATATTAATATTTTATCACATAGTTTTGGAACATATATAACACAAATTATTAGAAATGATACAAGAAATAATATAATTAATAAAATTATATTAGTAGATCCAATTATTTTTTGGATAGGATGCTTCAAAATGTCATTATATATTGATAAAATAGCTGAAAGAGGAACTAGTATAACATCTTGGATATTAGAAATATTAACAAATTATTTAATTTATAAATGCTTATACCTAAGATATATATGTTATCGGGTAATGTTCGGACCAGATTTTTTAATTTATGATAGTGCTGAACTTGAAGGAAAAAATATAATGTTAGTACTTGAATATAATGATAAAGTTATACCTTCTGATATATTATATGAAAAAATTAAAAATAAAAAAATAAGTTATTATTATTTGAATGATGCGGAACACGGAAGCGTTCTTCTCAGTTCAAAATTTGATAATATATTTGAAAATATAATTACTTATTATTGATTTATTTAATCAAAAAAATTGAAAAACAAAACTACTGAATGGTCTTAAGTTCAATAAGACTTATAGTTCCTAAATTCTATTTTTGAACTAGTCCTCCTCCTCCTCAAATGTCTGGCTTTAAGCAAACGTCTAATACCGGAACCCGTTCTGGGTTTGGTAAGAGTTCAAGGTATCAGACTAGTCAAGAAGTTGAATCCTCCAATTGGAGAGAGACACCGCAAACTCAAGAATGGAATGTAGTCACGGTAAAAAAGTCAGTTCCCAAGACTTGGGGTTCAACTGGTCCAAGTGGTCCAAGTACGGTACCCAGAACCGACGCCAAGAGAGGTGGTCAATACAAGCCTCGTGGTTATAATCACAAGTCAGCTATCAAAAGCTGGGCTTCGTCATCCAAGACTTGTGATGACATGATCGATGAATACAAGTCGAATATTGGGTCATGGGAAGCAGATAAGCTCTCTGGTGAAAATCGCTTGACCATGATCAAGGAGTTGGCAAGACATCTTCGTCATGATGTGCTCAAAGCCTTGATTCGCTCAAATCCCAAGTTCAGCGCTGGTCTGTCCACGAAAGGATATACGCCTCTGCAGTATGTAGGTTATCCGGATAAGAGTGCAGCAAAGCAAGCCACGCTTCCGGTCCTGCTTGCGACGACTAGTGTCTTGATTGACCAATATGGCTTTAAGATCTTCGTGGGTTGTGATGAGGAGGGTCATGAGAAGGAAACGATTTTTGGCGCATTACAAACATGTCATAATCCCCTTCCAGAAGAGATGAGACTTGCTTTTTACGACTATCTGACTCAGGAAGCTTCGCCCGACTGGTTCTTTCCAAATTTCAAGGGAAACTTGAGTAAGCTGAGTCCGTCCAACGCTGAAACCTTTCAGAACAAGTTCCTTGCAGTGTTGAGTCGCTTTCCTCAAAAAGCGGCAAAGACATTCTTCTTCCAGTTGATGATGATTCGCGCACCAAAAGCCGAGCGTCTGTTCTTGGTTGAAATACCTGTCAAAACTCTGCTTTCTGCTCCAACCAGTACTGATTTTGACATGAATCGGTACTTTGGCACGACAGACATCAGGGCGGCACAGACAGAGTTTGTCAATGAAATTCTGTCAAAGAGCGAGGAATGGATCTTGGCTGATGCGTCCGGATTTGCTGTCGGTAGCGAGGAGTTTAATGATCGCATCGCACTGAATTCGAGGATTTACTTCTCTGTTCTGGGTTCCATCTACGCCCAAAACTTTGCAAGAACCGAAATCAGGGACTTGTTGAACCATCTGATTCGCGACGTATCACGACCCTCATGGACAAATCGCGCAATTGCAATGTTTATGATCCACGCTAATATCGCGTATGGTATCACACCGGCAGATGCAATTGAGTCCAAGTTGTTGATTGACTTTGTCAGGTCTTGCTACAAGACTGGAACCATGAACGACAAGATGAATATTGAGATTGGTACCAAGATGACACAAGCGCAGATTACAAGTTTGATTGCTGATACAACTCATGCAACAAATACTACAGAAACATCTTCTGTGGATTTGTCTCATGAACCGGACTGGGATAAGATCATGGCTGATGCTGGAGACGAGATCGCAGACTTTGATTAAGTCTTGTTTGTTTGTTTGTTTGTTTGTTTGTTTGTGATAAAAGTAAAAAACTCCAAAGGAAAAATTTAAATGCAAGGAGCGTTTGTTGTCAAGGAACTATACTATAGTTAACCTAATAAGACACAATCAGCGATGATATGTAATATAAATATGGAGTATAAAAATTTTTATAAAACGAATATTATAAAAATCAATAATGCCAAAAAGATTTTTTTATAATAAATAATGTAATATTAACGATAGAATTTGAATTATTATAAATTGGGTTAATATTTAAAATTGATATTTTTTTTGTTATATCATAATAATAAGCATAATTATTACAAACTGTATTCGTGCATTCTTTTTTTTTATCTATTAATAACATTATATTATTATCAGTAATGGTACTAATATCCTTAAAATTATCTGTATTATTATCAATTACAATGTTATGATTATATAAAATCATTAGACTAGAAATATTATTTTGTACATGTTTTCTAGTATCAAAATAAGTGTGTGGATTAATATTAATAAAAAATATATCAATAATATTTGGTATGGGACATTCGGATAAATCAACTTCATTTGTAATTTTTAAATATTCAAAATTTGAAGAATTATATTTTTGCAATTGCTTTTCAAAAACAGTCACATAGTTTAAATATTGAAAATTTTTAGGACTATATTCAACATCAAAATTATTGTATGTTTTTGACCCACCATATATTAATATTGCTAATATCATTATTATAATAACCAAAGTATATGAATTATCATCAATTATTTCTGACATAAAAATCTAATAGATACCTATAATAAAGATTTATATAATAATATTATTGAATATTATTATATATTAAAATAAAGTTGTCTTATCTTAATCAAAAAGTTATCTTAATCAAATAACGGAGATGAATCGGATATTATATCTGATATTATGTCTATACCAACAGCTCCAAAATATTCAATAATGTCAGAACTATCTGTTTCAGAATTACCCCCTCCTCTTCTTTTACCCATTCTTCCCATTCTACCCATATTTCCTATATTTCCTAATCCTTTTCCCATATTAAATCCACCTGTATCACCAGAACCCCCACCAGATTTCATAGCAAACATACTGCAAACAACACTTAAAATAATACAACAACAAATACAACAAGAATAAATAATAAAAGGACCAGCGACACCTAAACTAGCTAAACTTGCAATTCCTCCAATGCTTCCAATAACACCACTAACAGCAGCACCCACATCTTGAATGGGGCCAGTGGCAACACTTTCACTTGTTGCACTGCCTTCCATTTTTGCTTTACTCGAGGTGGAAGTTTCGGCGATAACTTTAAATCCTAATTCTTGAGCTGTTTTAGCAAATGATGTTTGAATAGCTTCCGATAATTGTTTACATTCCGAAACTTGTTCCAGACTATTTGATTGATTACATTCTACTTTTGCATTACCGCCAACTTTTGTACCAGAGGCATTTATCTCGTTTGATTGAACTGTTCTACCGATACATTCATCAACTGTTTTAGAAGTTAAATTTTGAGATACATGACTTTTAAAAATATTCTCTATAGTAGATTTTGTTATATTTGAAACATTATTTATATTTTTAGAACTTGAACTAGATGAAGCACTTCCACCAACAGCTAAAGAACCAGTTTTACTAGCAGCAGCAGCCTTGGCATTAAGTATAGCTGCTGCTTCTGTTCCATTTAGAGTATCAAGTTCTCCGGCAATAGCAGAAACAGCAGAAGACTCCATTGTTTGAGCAGCCGTAGATGAATTTACACAAGAAAAATTTACGGATGCTTTATTAGATTGTGTACCTCCTAATACAAAATCCCCAGCCACTGATATATTTGACAAATTACAAGAATTGGATTGGTTAACTGAAGAAGAACAACTTTTTGCACTTTCGACTAGAGTTTCAACACTACTTTCTTGTGAATTTGATGATACAGAGCTACTAATTGATGAATTTATTGTATTATTAATTATTTCTTGTACGACCTTAGATTTTGATGATCCCATAAGTCTTTTATATATTAGACTAATAAATAAAAATTTTATATATTAGAACACAAAAAATAATATTTTATATTAAAAATAAATTAAATGTTTTTATGAATTTATGAATTTAAATTATAAATATTCTTTTCTTTCAAATATGAATCGGGATATTTGGACATTTCAACAGAAAAGTTAAGAGTATTATTGGGCAATTGACGCTTATCATCAGGGTCAAAGCACACCATATTAATTAAGAATGTACCAAGAGGATTTGTTAATTTTTCAATGAATGCATATGTATTAACATTAAAATTACAGAATACCAAAGAGAATGTTTTATCGATATTACCATAAGTATTGAATTGTTGTAATCTAATGCTTACAGTGCCATCTTTATTGAGAACAAATTTAATAGGATTACTTTCAACCAAGTTTGTTGTTGTCATCATATACATACTACCATCCGCATTAGTAGAACAATTTACAAACTTTTGATTTGAGGCAGGTCCTGTTTGTTCACTTGTTCCAAATAATCCACCCATAGCCTTACCCAAAATACTTCCGACACCGGTACCACTTTCTTCGCTAGAAGTCTCTACAGCATTTGCATTTGCATTTGCATTTGCATTTGCACCACATAATTTATTTTGATTAGATTTAAGAGAATTGATATTGGATAAATAACTGGTATCCATATAACCGTATAATTGTTGTTTATAATCATTTAAGAATAATTTGGGCATATATCCGGTTTGAACATTTTTAAGATAGGTTTTTTCTCCTACTTTAACAAGTGTGAAATCCACATTTTTACCAAAAGGAATGTCTGGGTCAAGAACATAGGCTTTTGAAACAAGTACCATTCTATATGCATTTGTTCTGGAAACATTGCTTAAAATAGCATTGCCACATTTTTTATTATCAACATATACATTCATACATTTTCCACTGTCTTGAACTTGGCAATTTGGATCTAATTTTTCAATACTTAAATAGAATTGATTAGTATCTCCTGTCTTATATTGTTGACTTTTAATGTAAGGAGGAACACTTGTAAGATTTACACTCAATCTGAATGTACCTCCAACCATCATTGGAGACATTTCATTCAAGTTTTTAAATGTAACATTTGTACCTTTAGCAGCCTGATCGTTAATAATGAATTCACCACCAACTTCTTCGGTCAATATTGCACTGACAACTTTGCTTGGGTCGACCCAAACCCATTGTCCGGTTCCACTATTGGCAACAACTTCAAAAGTATTTGTGTTAATAACAGAAGCAATTAAACCAGCTCCACCACCAGTATTTTGAACATCAAATTCTATCAAGTTATTACCCGGGGCAAGAGAAGTTTGTATTTGAGTATATTTAGGAGTAGCCCATCCACTTTCCGTAATTTGACCAACAAGTTTTCCATTAACTTTAACAAAGTTAGCTCCTTGGGGTGCATTATCAGCAATAATGTGAACTATAACTGGAATATCTCTATTTCCTGATATAGGTATAAGAAGTTGGAATCGGATTGGTTTAGGGTCAATAGGAGCAGAACCGTTGGGGAATGCTCCGTTCCATTTATTCCACCATATCCACTGAGCTGATTTATCGCCAAAGGTAGATAATTTCCACGGTGAAGTGTTCCAAGTCCCCAATACAGTCACTGCACTTCCTTGTAAATCTAAATTAAAGCTAACTTGTGCAGTAGAAGAAGTAACTTTTAAACTTGATAACAAATCATTGAAATTGTTGGCAGTTAAACAGCTAATAGTAGATACTGAGGCAGAATCATTCTTCCAACTTGCAGACCTACCAACATAATTACTATTTTCATAAATTGTTAGACTAGTATAAGGACCAATCTTAATCGCGCTAGTAATATCATTAAAATCATTGCCGACATATGAAACATTACCCATACCATATTTTTTGTATTTTCCACCAAAATCACAATTTTCAAATAGGACAACTTCGCCTTCTGACGGTACATCTGGTTGAGGTGCTAAAGTATAACATCCTTGTTTATGTGTAGGGTCATTATCTGTAGCCCAAGCCTTCATATCTGCTACTACATCGGATATTTTTTCTCTTTTTTTCCAAAAACTAATTTCAGTAGAATTAA
>JBDNHS010000450.1:0-6012 GCA_041688685.1 Kapaibacterium sp. (SeqCode) | reverse complement strand
GGTTGCCATTCGGCAACCTTTTTTTGTGTTATTTAGTCCGAAATAAAAAAATAGGACAAGTCGCTTGACCTGTCCTATAATTAAATAATATCTGAAATATTTATTTGCCAAGTTCTTTTTCTATATTTTTAGCTATTGATTCTGGTTTAGTATTTGAACCATATCTTTCGATAACTTTGCCAGCTTTTCCAATCAAAAATTTTGTAAAATTCCATTTGATATCGTCAGTTATAAATCCATCTGTATTTGATGTTAGATATTTGAATAATGGAATTGCATTGTCGCCATTTACATCTACTTTAGCAAACATTGGGAAAGTTACACTGTATTTACTCGAACAGAATTTTTTTATTTCTGCTTCTGTACCTGGCTCTTGACCACCGAATTGATTAGAAGGAAAACCCAAAACTTCCAAACCTTGTTTGTTGAAATTTTGATAAACTTTTTGAAGTCCTTCATATTGTGAAGTATATCCACATTCACTTGCAACATTGACAATCAAAAGTACTTTGCCTTTATATTTTGACATTTCTACTTCTTTACCGTCAATATTTTTTACTTTAAATCCTAAAATATTTGATTCGCGTGAGGTTGCTGTTGAGTATATTGCAAGGCCAAAAAACACCAATCCTATTAATAAAGCGTAAGTCATAGTTGCTCCAAAGTTAATTAAATAATAATTTTATTATATAACGCAATAAACATCTATAAATTTAAAATTACATCATAATATATTATTTAATATTAATACATTATAATTATTGATATAAATTACGCTTTTGGGTGTGCTAATTTATATGCATCTTTTAGTCTCTCAATTGAGATATGAGTATATATTTGGGTAGTCGATAGTGAATTATGACCCAAGAACTCGCTAACAGAATTAATATCTGCACCATTATCCAAAAGATGTGTAGCAAATGAGTGTCTAAGTGTATGTGGACTTTTTTGTTTGATTTCTGTTATGCCTTTCATTCTGTGATTAATTATATAATATGCACTATTCGAAGACATTTTTTCACATATCGTATTTAAAAAAATAAAATGAGTTTTGGCTGGTAGATTTTTTCTGACTGACAAATATTTATTCAAGCTAAGAATTGCTTTGTTTCCAACTGGAACAATCCTTTCTTTTTTGCCTTTACCTAATACTTTTACTAAATTTTTGTTAAAATCAATATCTTTTAATTGTAAATTCAAGACTTCACTTACTCTAAATCCACCACTATAAATTAAATCAATTAGAGCAATATCTCTTTCTTCATTTTGTGAATTCTTTGCATTTGAGCTAATTTCTTTCTCAGTTTTGATTAAACTATGTTCTTTTTTTTGGGTGTTAAATGAGTTAGAATTTTTAGCTTTAGTTGATTTCCGATTCAAAATTAAATTTTCCATTTCAGTTTTAGTCAAAAAACTCGGTAATTTTTTCTCTTTTTTGGGAGTGGCAATAGATAAAGTAGGATTAATTAAAATTACTTCTTTTTTTCGTAAATATTTGAAAAGTGATTTGATTGCAGATAATTTTAATCTTAACGAATTTTTTTTCAGTCCTTTATCATTCAAAAAACCTAAAAAAGGTCTGATTTCATTTGCTTTGATATCCGATACAGTTGGTATATATCCATAATCTTTCTCAAAATACTCTATAAACTCAAGTAATGCTTGATTATAGGCAAGTATAGTATGTTCTGAGAATTCTTTTTCTATTTTACAAAAATTAATAAAATCATTTATTGCAATTTCTAAATCCATAACATCCAATCCATTAATTCAAAGTATAATTAAAGAAAAAATACATTATTATGAAAAACACAATGTAGTTTTATCTATGTATATTTTATAATTAATCAATATTTAAGCCAATTTGGATATTGTTTTATATTATTTTATTTTAGTTATATTTTTCAGTTATTTTGATTTCAGAGTCATAGACAAAATAAAAAAGCGATATAATTTATCATTATATCGCTTTTATTTTTAGTAATATTTAATTAGTTTTATCTAATTATTTAAATTTAATTTTATCAATTGATTACAAATTATTTCTTTTTACTTTTGCAATGTTTATCTAAGAAATCATAAAATTCATTGTGCCAAATAATAGAATTTTGCATATTTAACACCCAGTGATTTTCAGCTGGGAATGCTAATAATTTGGATGGAATACCTTTTGATTGAGCAGCAGTAAATGCCTCCAAACTTTGAGTATAAGGCACTCTAAAGTCATTTAATCCAGTGATAATCAGGATTGGAGTTTTCCAGTTATTGACATATTTGTGAGGAGAATGTTTATCATAATATGGTTTGTTTTTTTCGTCCCAATAAGGTCCACCATTTTCCCAATCTGGAAAAAATACTTCTTCGGTGCTTCCATACATACTTTCAAAATTAAATACACCGCAATGTGAAATTAAAGCTGAAAATCTATTGTCTGCGTTACCTGCCATCCAAAAGGCAGCATAACCACCTGCCGAAGCTCCAACTGCTGCAATTCTATCGCTATCAATGTATGCTTCTTTTTTCATTTCATCAGTTACCGCAAGATAATCTGACATAGCTTGACCACCCCAATCTTTGCTTATTGCATCACACCACTTTTGACCGAAACCAGGGACACCTCTTCTATTTGCAGCAACAACTACATATCCTTGTGATGCCATTAGATAAAAATTCCATCTAAAGCTAAAATATTGACCCACCATACCTTGTGGACCACCTTGTAAATATGTGATCATTGGATATTTTTTCTTTGGGTCAAAATCTGGCGGATAAATCACCCAAGTTTGTACTTTTTCTCCATCAGTAGATGTCAAAAACTTTTCTTCGATTTTTACATCTTTATACTTTACATAGTTAATATCATTTGCTGTAGTAAGTCTATTCGGCTCGCCACCGTTTGTTGAAATAGTATAGAATTCAGTAGGGAAAATCATTGATGTACGTCCAAAAACGAGAGTAGAACCGTCTTTTGTAATATCTAATCCAGATGCATCATTAAAATCACCACTTGTAATTCTTTTCAAATCACCACTTAAATTAATATTATAAATTGGCTCTCTACCTTTTTCGGTAATTGTTATATACATTGACTTGCTGTCTGGTGCCCAAATCATTTGCTCAACCCATTGGTCTAACTTAGTTGTCAATTCTTTTATGGTACCAGTACTTTTTTCGTATAACATAATTCTTGACCTATCAGATTCGAACCCTGGTCTCTCCAAACTAATGAACGCAATGTACATTCCGTCAGGCGAATATAATGGATTTCTATCAGCACCAAGAAGTGATTTTGTAATATTTTTAGTTTCATTAGTTACCATATTAAATATATAAATATCAGAATTTGTAGTTGTCGCTACATTTCCTTCTTTATTACAAGTATATGCTATTTCAGATGCATCAGGCGACCAATTATATTGCTCTCCACCACCGAAAGGCTTTAATGGAGCATCAAAGTTTTCTTTAGGCATAATATCTTTTTCTTTGCCACCGGTTACATTCATATAAAATATATGACTTTTTTTATCATCTTCCCAGCTATCCCAGTGTCTTGCAGGTAATTTATCATAACTCAATACATTTGCTAATTTATATTCTGGATACTTATTTTCGATTGTCTCCATCGTTTTTATTTCATAAGAAAAAGATAAATATTTACCATCAGGTGAAAATTTAAGATTTTCGACACCATCTTTAAGTGCAGATATACCTAAAGGTTTACCATCAGGAAAATTCATTGTAAAAATCTGAGGCGAACCCATTCTATTTGATATAAAAGCGATTTTAGTTCCGTCAGGTGACCAAATTGGATTGTAATCTGAGTATGTACCATCAGTTACTTGTTTAGTTGTTGCTCCGTCAACACTTGTTACATAAAGATTTTTATAAGACTTGTTTTTGATTAAGTCTGGAGTAGATTTAGAATATAGAACCCACTTCCCATCAGGAGAAATGCTCATATCTCCCAACTTATGTAATTGCAACATTTCTTTGGCACTAAATGGCACTAAGTCTTTTTCAGCTAATTTGAATATTTTCTTTTGTGAATATGAGAAATTCACACTCAAGAAAAGACCAATCAAAACTAATAAAAAGTTTGCCTTTATACTATTCCAAATTACTTTTGACATATTTGATTCTCCACATTTATTATTTTAAAAGTAAAAATTTGTTTACACAATTACTTCAAATTTAAGTAATTTTACTTAAAAATAGAATTATTACGAATCTTTAACAAATATTTATTGTAGAATCAATACTTTAGGCACTCTATGTAAGTGTAAAAAAGTTATTAAACAAATAATATAACTCAATTTAATTCCTAAACCACTATTTTTACAAAGAATAATCCAAGAAACAAGTAATAATTATTTTATTTATTTGTCGGAATGATTACGTTGATTCTCTAATTCATTCAACTTATTGCTTATCAAATTATAATTTGATTTGTCCAATTTTTTGATGCTTGTAGTATAATTTTTGCCCTCAATAATGACAACTCTAATTTCCAAATCAAAACTTGGTGCAACCGGGTTTGGGTGAGAATCCACATACTGCAATTCAAATTGCCCAACTCCGTGCCAAGGCAGATATTCAATAGTATATGGCACACCTTTACTATCAGTATAATAATTTGTCATCGGTAGCTGTACCCAAGTGTTCGTCCCACTCGAAGAACGCAAGTACGTCAATACAATTCCGTTGTTAATTACACCAGTGGTCAGGTCAGGTATAGTTTTGAGATATAAGTAAGTGCTGATATCGTTTACTTTTGGAGCCCAATCATTTGCTTTTATGTTATAATTATATGTAACAAAACGATTTAGATCTGGGTCATTAACTACAGGATTATTATCATCCATATAACAAGAGTTAAGACTTAGAGTTAGAATTATAAAAAGCATTGAGCTTTTGATAAATGTAGTTAGTGTTTGGTTGAAGTTAATTTTTTGGTTTTTCATATATTTATTGCCTTATTGTTTTAAATATTAAGTAAATTTGTATAATAAGTTTGTGCTAATTTGTTTTACGGACTTTGGCTTAATTTGTTACAATCCAAACTTATATTAAAATACTTTTATAATACTTTTATAATCACAATAGTTGAAAAATGGAAATAGTAATAATAATAGCAGCATTATTTGCATCAATTTTAACTTTTTTCTCTGGTTTTGGTCTCGGAACAATTCTTTTGCCCGTGTTTAGTATTTTTTTTGAATTACAGGTCGCAATTGCAATGACAGCAATCGTGCATTTGTTCAATAACTTATTTAAAATAAGTTTTTTGACTAAAGATATAAATTGGAGAGTATTTCAAAAGTTTGGAATTACAGCTTTTATCGGTGCGATTTTAGGTGCATTTTTGATGAATAATTTAGTCGTCCAAAATATTATTTATGATTTTAATATTTTTAATCATCAATTCAATTCATCTCTAATTCAGATAACTATTGGTTTATTGATTATTATATTTGCAGTGATTGATTTATTACCCAATTTATCCGATAAACTAAAATTAACAGATAATTCTATGAGATTAGGCGGTTTTATCAGTGGCTTTTTTGGTGGATTGTCTGGTCATCAAGGTGCTTTGAGGTCAATGTTTCTAATCAAAAGTGGCTTAGAAAAAACAGCGTTTATTGCAACTGGCGTAATGATTGGAGTTGTAATTGATTTATCAAGATTATTCGTATATTCCAACTCGATTTTTCAAAATATAGAAAAGTACGATTTCCGAATTATATTAATAGCTTTAATCTCTTCTTCGATTGGAGTTTTGATCGGAATTAATCTATTAAAGAAAGTAACTATTGAATTTTTGAAATATTTGGTATTATTATTTTTAGTGATTTTTGGACTTTTAATGATTTTGGGCATAGTCTGAAAAAAATAATTTCCTCTGTAAATCGTTGAATTAATTATATTTACAACGGTGTCTAAAAATAGTTTGTTACATTTTTGGCAAAAAACAGTCTTTTATATAGAAGGGAAAGACAAATTTTAAAAAAGTTT
>JBDNHS010000449.1:0-1871 GCA_041688685.1 Kapaibacterium sp. (SeqCode) | reverse complement strand
TGATTTTTTTAGTTCAAATTTAATAATACAAATTTTTATTTATGAAATATTTTGCTTTAGGTTTTTCAATATTTTTTGCTTTATTTTTGGGGTTTTATCCAAATTTAGCAAAACCTAAACCTATTATTTGGAAAATGTTTGCAATTTTGATTGTTTCAATTTCTCTTATTCTGACTATTTTGCCACCTTTATCAGGTACTTTTAATGATGCTATCGAACTTAAATCATCTCCAGAACATCAAAATGTAGATGTTTATCTCAAAATTCAAGATAATTTAGAACAAAATGGGGATTTTTATTTTATAAATGCTAAAATATCAAATCCATATACAATAAGTGGTTTAGAATATGGCTCTGACAAATATGATTATAAAATTAGATTTGACAAAAAGCCAACATTTGAATTAAGTAAAAGTAATAAATATGTTTTTAATTTAAGATATATTTCAGAAGATAATGTATTTATATTTAACAAACTAATATCTATAAATCCATACATCACATATCCTTATATTCCTGCATTAGTACAAAGAATAAAGATTTTGAATTTACATGTTCCAATGAGTTGGACAGCTTTTATTGCTTTCTTTATTTCAATGTTTTATGCTGTAAGGTATTTGAGAAGTCAAGACTTAACTAATGACATATTTGCTTCATCTGCCGCATTACTTGGTTTGATATTTACTTTATTAGCTACATCAACAGGTATGATTTGGGCTAAATTCAATTGGGGAGCATACTGGAATTGGGACCCAAGGCAAATATCAATTTTTGTGCTACTTATGATATATTTCGCATATTTTGCATTAAGAGCATCTTTTGATTCTAAAGTAAAAAAAGCAAAATTATCATCCGTATATTCAATATTATCTTTTGTAACTGTACCTTTTTTAGTATTTATAATTCCTAGACTATATACTGGTTTGCACCCTGGTGCAAAGGGTGATGGGACGGCTGGACCTGTAATAAGTCCTCAAGAAGGAATGTTAGATTCAAGTTTAGCTTTTACTTATTATATTTCATTAGCTGGTTTTATAATATTGTTCTTTTGGCTGATGAATTTATTGATAAGATATCAAATTTTAAATGAAAAATTAGAGGAAATTGAATAATGTACGATTTTTTAGTAAGTAATTCTATCTTTGTTGTGTTAATTATAGCATTGATTATCTGGTTTGGAATTTCTTTATTTTTATTAGTGATAGATAAAAAAATTTCTAAATTAGAAGCGTTGATTAACAAAAATGAAGAATTAAAAAATAATATTTAAAAATAAAATACAAATAATTTAAAAAATATGAATATTAAATATATTATATCTGGAACTTTAATAGTTATTTTCTTAGGAATTGCAATTTTTACTTTTGATAATAGTAAAATTGATTATTCTAATTTTGAAGGTGCTTCCAAAACAAATAAAACTGTTCAAATTATAGGTTCATTAGTAAAAGAAAAAGAGTGTAATTATAATTCAAATGACAATGAATTTACCTTTTTTATGACTGATGATAAATCTATAGAATATAAAGTTATATTTAAAGGTTCAAAACCGAATAATTTTGATATTGCACCAAAAGTAGTTGTAAAAGGAAAATTTGAAGATAATATTTTTATTGCAACTGAAATATTAACAAAATGCCCTTCAAAATATGAAGGTAAAGCAGAAGAAGTAATTTCTTAATCCCAAATTAAAATTAAAAATATAAAAATATGATTGGAAAAATTTTAGTAATAGTTACCACTGTGTTCTCTTTAATATCTATGTTGTTTTATCTATTGAGTTACTTAAATAGATTAAAAAATATTACACAATCAACCAAATATTCAAATTTTGGTAATTACAGTTACACTGGAGTAGTTGTAGGTGTTTT
>JBDNHS010000448.1:0-9295 GCA_041688685.1 Kapaibacterium sp. (SeqCode) | reverse complement strand
GTCTTAAAAATGATAACTGTAAATAATGTAACTTTATCTTTCGGTAAAAGAACACTTTTTAAAGATGTGGATTTAAAATTTACACCTGGTAATTGTTACGGAATGATTGGTGCAAATGGTTCTGGCAAATCTACTTTTTTGAAAATATTATCTGGTGAAATTGAGCCTCAAAAAGGCAATGTTTTTTTTGAACCAGGTTGTCGTCTTGCTTTTTTAGAGCAAAATCAATTCAAATACGATGCTAACAAAGTAATTGATACTGTGATAATGGGACATAATAGATTGTTTGAATTAGCACAAAAAAGAGATGAATTGTATTCAAAAACTGAATTCACCGAAGAAGAAGGTAATATGATAGCAGAAGTTGAGGCTGAATATGCCGAACTAAATGGCTACGAATCAGAGTCAGAGGCTTCATCTTTATTGAGTGGATTGGGTGTAGATGATTCATTGCAAACAAAATATATGAGAGATTTGGAAGCTGGTGAAAAAGTAAAAGTGTTATTAGCACAAGCACTTTTTGGAAATCCAGATGTACTATTATTAGATGAGCCAACAAATAACTTAGATATTAAATCAATTACTTGGTTAGAAAACTTTTTATCAAGATTTGATAATACTGTAATAGTTGTTTCTCATGATAGACACTTTCTTAATCAAGTCTGTACACATATTACAGATATTGACTTTGCTGAAATCAAAACTTATGTAGGTAACTATGATTTTTGGTATCAAGCTTCTACTTTGTCTATGAAACAAAGAAAAGACCAAAATAAACGTAATGAAGATAAAGTAAAGGAATTAGAAGAATTTGTTAGAAGATTTAGTGCAAACGCTTCTAAGGCAAGACAAGCTACTTCTAGAAAAAAATTAATTGATAAAATTACTATTGATGAAATTCCGCATACTTCAAGAAGATTTCCATTCATTGAATTTAAGCCAGATAGAGAATGTGGTGATATTATATTAGAAGTAGAAGGTTTGACTAAAATTATTGATGATGTTAAAGTTCTGGATAATTTTAATCTTACTGTAAATAAAGGCGATAAAATTGCTTTTGTCGGAACGAATGATATTGCAAAAACTACATTATTCCAAATATTAGAAGATATTAGTCAATCAGATAGTGGTGAGTACAAGTGGGGACAAACTATCACTGCAGCGTTTTTTCCAAAAGAAAATTCTAAATATTTCCAAAGTAATTATAATTTAGTTGATTGGTTAAGACAATATTCGAAAGATAAAGATGAAACTTTTGTTAGAGGATTCTTGGGTAGAATGTTGTTTTCTGGAGAAGAATCTCTCAAATCAAGCTCTGTATTATCTGGTGGTGAAAAAGTTAGATGTTTGTTGTCCAAAATGATGTGTTCCGGTGCAAATGTTTTAATTATGGATGAACCTACAAACCACTTAGATTTAGAGTCAATTAATGCTTTGAATGATGCAGTAGAAAAGTATTCGGAAGTTGTTTTATTTACCTCACAAGATCATCAATTTATTCAAACGATTGCAAATAGAATTGTTGAAATTACACCCAAAGGTGTTATTGATAGAATGATGAGTTATGACGAATACATTAACGATGAAAACATTTCTCAATTAAGAATTGAGTATAATAGCTAAGTTTTACCAATAAATTATTATAAACTTATATTTATTTTTATTGAAACAGATTAAGAAATATATGTTATTTTTAGTAATTACACTATCATTTTTATTATTTGATAGTGTAATTTTATTTTGTAATACAAAGCCCTCTGTTTTAGTTGATTCTTTATTAAAAGAATTAGATAAAATTACTGACAATGGAATACTAAAAAAAAATGATGAAAATTCTTTGATTATGTTCAATGAAATACTTCATTTTTATAGATATAAAAATCTCGACGAAGCTATTGAATTTGCAAATAAATATGAAAAACAAATTCGTAAATTCAAAAAATCAAATCAAAAAGCAACAACATATAATAAAATAGGTAATATATATCACGATCTCGGGAAGTATAATTTAGCTATTGAAAATTACTCTGAATGTTTAAATATATTTAAAGAACTTAAAGAACCAATTGGAATTTGTAATTCTTATAATGATATCGGATATATATATTCAAAATTACAGATATATGATCTCGCAATAAAAAACTATTTTTTAGGTGCTTCATATACAAAATCAATGATTAATGATGATTTTGTTAAAAGTTATGCTCATACACTAAGTAACATTGCTTATGATTATTTTAACTTAAATAAAGTTGATTCTGCAATTTATTATGGTGAAAAATCAAAAAAAATGTTTGTAAAAGTACAAAGGTATATTAAAACTGCACAATTAAATAATTACCTTGCAGAATTTTATGCAGATAAAAAGTTAATTGCAAAATCAATATCCCTTACAGATGAGAATCTTCAAAATCTTGATACAACTATAATTGAAGATATTAGATATCTGGGACATACTTACAGAATTAGAGCCAAATTATTTTACTATCAAAAGCAATATGATTTAAGTATTTTAAATATAAATTTAGCTCTAAAATTACTTGAAAAAATTGAATTATATTCAGAAATTAATAAATGTTATAATGTAAAATCTGTTGTTTTAAATAAAATGGGTAGAATAGATGAAGCAATACAAGTGGCTGAACTTTCATATAAAATGAGTTCCGAAAGAAATAGTTTTACTGAAAATTATAACAATGTAGATTTATTAGCAAATCTATATGAACAAAAAAAAGATTTTACAAAATCAATTTATTATTTCAAAATATCTAAAGTACTCTCTGATTCATTGTTTGATAATTATAATAAAGAGATAGTTAATAAATTTAATATTGAAAATGAACTAAAAAACAAAGAACTTCAATTAGAGCTAATTTCTAAAAAAGATGAAATTGATAATTTATGGGTAACAATTCTTACATATTTTATATGTTTGTCAATAGTTGTATTTATAATATTTTATTTTTTACTCAAAAAGCAAATTAAAACTAATAACAATTTGAATAATTCTATAATAGAAAAAGATAAATTAAATGAAAAATTAATAACTTCTGAAAATAACTTAATAGAGATTAATAATACTAAAGATAGATTTTTTGGAATTATTTCCCATGATTTAAAAGGACCTATTTCATCTTTTTATACTGCTACTGGTTTATTGATAGAGGATTACGAAAAAATTGATGATAAAGAAAAATTAGAATTATTAATATTAATAAAAGATAATGCATTTAAATTGAGTGAGTTATTAAAATCATTATTAAATTGGGCAAGATCACAACAAGGACAATTAGTTCCAAATCCAACCAAAATTAATGTTTCTATATTTATTCAAGCTTCAATTGATTTACTGAAACATTTGGCACTTAATAAAGAGATAAAATTAATTAATAGTGTAAAAAATGATATTTATATTGAAATTGATAAATCAATGTTCGCAAATGTTTTGAATAATATTATTAATAATTCAATCAAGTTTAGTTATCCTCATAGTCAAATTGTAATTAGAGATTTTATTATCCAAAAAGATAATAAAGATTACTTAGCAATTGATATTGAAGATAAGGGTGTAGGAATAAAGGAAGAGAACTTGCAATATTTATTCAAAATTGAACACCAAATAATTACTTATGGTACTATGAAAGAAGAAGGAACAGGACTTGGGCTTATACTTTGTAAAGAATATATGAATAAAAACAACGGTGATATAATAATTAAAAGCAGTGAAGGATTTGGTACTACAGTTACATTGATTTTAGATAAAACATTAAATTTATAGTGATATTTTATTTCATTAAAAAATACTATTTTTTGCTAATTATACTTTTTAAAATTTCCAATATCAAAATATTATATTTATTATTTTTACTTACAACTACTCTTTCCAAAAACGGATTGTATTGATTATTTTTAATTTTGATTAAAATTTCTGAATATATCCTACCAGCAGCAAAAATAGAAAATCTTGCATTTTTATCTAATAGATTAATTCCAGTATATGATTCATTGTAATATTCTTGAGCTTTATCGGTGTAATATTGAATAAGATTTTGGATGTTTATATCAAAATCCTCTTTTATAATTTGTTCTTTTGTAACTTTAAATCTATTTAAATCTTCGATTGGTATATAAATTCTGTCTTTGTTTTTGTCTTCTTTAATATCCCTTAGAATGTTTGTTAATTGCATAGCAATTCCCATTTTTTCGGCATAAATCAAAGCTTCATTTGTTTTAAAACCTAATATGTAACACATCATTAATCCAACAACAGAAGCAACTTTATAACAATAGACATATAACTCTTCAAAGGTTACAAATTCTTTAATTTCAGTATCCATCAAAACGCCATCTAAAAGGTCTAAAGGATAGTCGATTGGGATTTTGAAATATTCAGCATAATAAATAAATGAAGATAATATAGGATGTTCTGATTCTTTATATTTGTAGGCTAAAATCAATTCATTTTTTAGACATAATATTTCGTTTTTGACTTCTTCAATAGTTCTATTTCGTGGGTTGTCAACTATATTATCAGCGTATCTACAAAAGCCATAAATTGAATAAGCAGCTTCTCTTTTAATTTTTGGTAGAAGTTTATTGGCAAAATAAAAACTTTTTGCATATTCCTTCATAATATTTTTACAAAGTTTTTGGCTCAATACAAAGTTTATTTTTGAATAATTCTTCATTTTACAAAATTGGATAAAATATAATTGATAATATACGCTATTAAACACTAATAAACATAATATTCAAAAATTTTAATTCATTTTAAACGTATTTTTATAATAAAATATTGCAAAAAAATAAAATTAATAGGCTTAAATGTTTAAATTAGATTCAATTATTTCATTAGCGAAAAGAAAAGGTTTTGTATTTCAGTCATCTGAAATATATGGTGGCTTAAATGGCTGTTGGG
This sequence comes from Kapaibacterium sp. (SeqCode), assembly GCA_041688685.1. Classification (GTDB taxonomy): domain Bacteria; phylum Bacteroidota; class Ignavibacteria; order Kapaibacteriales; family UBA2268; genus JBDNHS01. The sequence continues at coordinate 4,377 of JBDNHS010000448.1, read as the reverse complement.
ACTTTGGTCCATTAGGTGTAGAATTACTGAAAAACTATAAAGAAGCTTGGTGGAAAGCAATGACTTATAGAGAAGATATAGAGGGCATTGATGCTTCTATACTTATGCACCCAAGAGTTTGGGAAGCAAGTGGGCATACCAAACAATTCAGTGACCCTATGATTGATAATAAAACCTCAAAATCAAGGCATAGAGCCGATAATTTGATAGAAGATTTTATAAATAAATTAATGACAAAGAATAAAACTGAATTGGCAAAGGAGATTCAATTAAGATTAGATAAAGTTGAAACTAACGAAGATTTTTATAATATAATTATTAATTATGAAATTAAAGATCCCGTGTCAGGCACTATGGATTGGACTGAGGTGAGAAATTTTAATCTAATGTTTAAAACTTTTGTTGGACCAATTGAAGATGATAATAGTGTTGTTTATCTTAGACCAGAATCTGCACAAGGAATATTTGTAAATTTCAAAAATGTATTAGAGACTGCCAGACAAAAAGTACCATTCGGCATTGCTCAAATTGGTAAAGCATTTAGAAATGAAATTAACACTAAAAATTTTCTATTCAGAACAAGAGAATTTGAACAAATGGAAATGCAATACTTTGTTAAACCAGGTAACGAATTAGAGATGTTTGAATATTGGAAAGAGCAAAGATGGAATTGGTATTTGGACTTAGGTATGAAAGCTGAAAATATGAAATTTAAAGAACATATTAAATTAGCACATTATGCAAATTATGCTACTGATATTGAATTTAGATTTCCTTTTGGATTTGGCGAAATTGAAGGAATACACTCGAGAACTGATTTTGATTTAAAGCAACACACAGAATTTTCTGGCAAAAAAATGGAGTATGTGGATACAGTTAATCAAGACAGATTTACTCCCTATGTAATTGAAACATCTGGAGGTGTTACTCGAGGTCTTATGGCATTTTTGTGTAATTGTTATGATGAAGAAACTATATCGGATGAAAATGGAAAATCAGATATAAGAACTGTAATGAGATTTAATAATAAATTAGCACCAATCAAAGCAGCTATATTTCCTTTGGTAAATAAAGACGGTATGCCTGAAGTAGCAAAAAATGTTTTTAAAGACTTACAAAGAAACTTTAAAGTTGAGTATGACTCTTCGGGTGCGATAGGAAGAAGATATAGAAGACAAGATGAAGTTGGTACTCCATACTGTATAACTATTGATGGTGAATCTGTAACTAACCAAACTGTTACAATCAGAGAACGTGATACAATGCTACAAGAAAGAATTAATATTGATCAAATAAATAATTATTTATTTAATAAATTTAACATTTAATCATTTAATCATTTTTTAGATATGTCAAATTTCTAATATTTAAAATAATAGAGCCAAACTTGAATTTAATAAAAAGCAAAAAATATCTTTTCATTTCAATTATAATAATTGCATCGCTATTTTTGTTTAACTTTGATAATGATGAATATTATTCAGATTTGAGCAAAAATTACGATTTATTTACAAATGTTCTAAAAGAAGTAAATGTAAATTATGTCGAAGAAGTAAAATTAAATGATTTAGTCAAAAATGGTATTAATGGAATGCTCAAAGACCTTGATCCATATACTGTTTTTGTCGAAGAAGACGACAAAGAATCTATTGACGTTATTTCTTCAGGCAGATATACAGGATTTGGGATTTCTGTCAATAATATAAATAATTATTTATACGTTACAGATATAGTCAAAGATATGCCTGCATATAAATCTGGAATGTTAATTGGTGACATTTTGTTTTCTATAGATGGGGATACTGTTCAATATTTGAATGGCTCAGAGCTTAGAAAATATTCAAAAGGAGAAGTTGGTACCGAAGCAAACATTATTGTTTTAAGACAAAATAATTCTAATTTAGATACTTTAAATTTAATAATCAACAGAGATTATGTAAAAGTACAAAATGTAACTCAAACTTTATTATTAAATGATTCTATAGGATATTTAGAATTATTAAGATTTAATAAAGATGCAAAAGAAGAATTTAAAAATTCACTTTTGGAATTAAAGAGTAAAAATGTAAAAAATATAATTATTGATTTAAGAAATAATCCAGGTGGATTATTAGATGCAGCAATCGGAATCTGTGAGAATTTTCTGCCAATTGGCTCAGAAATAGTATCTACAAAAGGAAAAACCAAAAGATCAATTGTAAGTTATAAATCTCAAAATCAACCAATTATATCGGACATTAAATTAGCAATATTGATAAATCAAAATAGTGCAAGTGCTTCGGAGATTGTTGCAGGTGCAATACAAGATTATGATAGGGGTATTTTAGTTGGTACAAAAAGTTTTGGCAAAGGTTTAGTACAATCTATATTTAATTTACCCTTCAATAATACACTCAAAATAACTACAGCAAGATATTATACACCATCTGGAAGATGTACTCAAAAGATTGATTACAACCTTAAAGATAAACAATCAAAATCGGACTTACTTAAAACTGACTTACTTAAAACTGATACATACAAAACAAAAAATGGTAGAATTGTAAAAGAATTTGTCGGAATTAATCCTGATGTTGTTATTGAAGAAGAAAAATATTCTCAAATTGTAAAAGACATTTATAATAATAATTTAGTATTTTTATTTGTAAATACATTGAGTATTCATAAAACTCAAAATGAATCAATGAAATATGACTTTGATAATAAAAAGCAATGGGACACAATATTAATTAATTTTAGAAATTATTTAGTGAAGCAAAAATTTATTTTAAAAACTTCTGAATTGGAATTATTAAAAAACTTAGAAAAAGAATTGAAAAAAAATAATTATTCCGAAAACCTAACATCAGAATTAACAATAATAGAGGCATTGATAAATAAAGAATATTTCAATAATTATGAAAAAAATAAATTAGAAATAAAGAGATTATTATTTGATGAGATTATATCAAGAATTGACAAAAATGAAAATTATAAGGTAACTCAGAAATTAATGGATAAGTATGTTATTGAATCAATTAATAATTTTGAAAATAAAAAATACAATTCAATATTGAATATTCATTAAGTTTAGTTCATAATGTGTTATTAAAAATCTAAATTCAATTCCCATAGTTTATCATAATTTTCTAAATTCAGAAGTAAATCTTTATCATTCAAAAACATTTTGCTAAAGTTTTGTTCAGTAACAAGTTTATTGATATTATCTTCAACAAAAGTATTATTTAATATTTTAGATAATTCAATTTTTAGCCCTTGAATAAAATACTCCATCATGCTTTTAAATTCATCTCTTAAAATATGTATTTTAGATAAAAACAAATAGTTTTCACTCTTATTTGGAAATATTGTTATCAACTTTAAGAATAAATTTTCTGATTTATCATAATTTTTTAACTCATAATACAACTCAGCTAAGTCAGAAACACATTCCAAGTTATTGTCGTCTAATTCTAATACTTTTTCATAACACACTTGTGCATCATTAAATTTATTTATATTATAATAAGTATCACCTAATGCGTACCATACTTCTGAATTTTTGGAATAATATTTTATGGAATTTTGGAAGTCGCTCACAGCTAAATCATATTGTTTTACTGCATCATAACAAATTCCTCTACCAAAAAATGAATTAGAATGTTTAGGTTTTATTTTTAATATATTACTAAATGTAGTAATAGCCAAATCATAATTACCACTATCACCATAAGAACTTGCCAAACTATGCAGTGTATCAATATCATTTGGAGATATATTTAGAGCTAACTTATAATATTCAATTGATTCATTAAGTTTGCCAATAGCAGCAAAACTATTTCCAATATTATAATAAGCTAAAAAATATTTATCATTTAAAGCAATACAGTTTTCATAACAAATAATAGCTTGTAAATACTTTTGAACGGAGCTGAGAATTATTGCTTTATTATACCATAAATTGAAGTCTGTAGGCTCTAATTCTAAAGCTAAATTATAGTATTCTATTGATTTATCAAATTTACCAAAAACATTATAACAAAAAGCTAATTCCTGGTAAACGTCTTTTTTGTAGTATTCTGAATCTTTAAGGTATTCAAATAAGTCAATTGTTTCTTGGAATAGTCCATAATTTTGAAGAATGATACCTTTATGAAAAATTAAATCTTCGTTATTTGGTTCAAATTCCAAACCTTTATTTATGTATTTAAGACCTTCCTCAAATTTATCAAGTTGATCATAAATTAAAGCCAAATTAAGATAAATGTCTGCGTCATATTTATTCATTTCTAATGACCTTAAACCAGCTTCTAATGCTTCTTCATATCTATTGGTCGAGAATAGTACAAGACTATATTTGTGCCATGTATCAGAAGAGTAGGGTTTAATTTCAATAAG
>JBDNHS010000447.1:0-4752 GCA_041688685.1 Kapaibacterium sp. (SeqCode) | reverse complement strand
GAATGATTATGGAGATTATTATTCCAAAAAAGGCTTTGATATTTCAACTGGTTATGGTTTTGGTCAATTAAGATTTGTAAGAAGAGAAAGATTTGATAGAGTAAATAAAATCAAATTATATTATAAAAACGAATTAAATTATTCTTTAAATAATATTACAAACTTCGGATTATTCAGTAATAGAGACTTTCGCTGGAATCCAGAAACAATAAATGGCAGAAATAATAATATAGGTTTAGAACTATTTTTCAATTACAATCGTGAAGTTAGAGTTGGAGACCTGGGGCTATATTTTAATTATGAAAATTCTAACTCTAAATATCTGAAATCTTCATTTGATTATCAAAGAATCTTTACAGAGGGTAATATTAGATTTAATTTATTCCCACTCTGGATTACAAATATAAAATTTAGTGCTGGTTGGAGTGATGGAGACTTGCCAGCTCAAAAGTTCTTTTCGACAGAAACTGCTACCTCTGGTCTTGCTGCTGGTGGTGTTGTTAGAACAATGAACGTAAAAGAATTTTATGGAGATAGATTTGCATCATTATATTTTGAACAAAATTTTGGGGAGTTAATTCCAGGAATATTTAGAATTCCAAATGTAGCTTCTTTTGGTTTAGAGTTTATTGGTTTTACTAATGTTGTTTATACTTCTATCAATCAAAACAACTTAAAATACAATAATATTTTGAATAATGAATTTCAAACAAATTATTATAATTTCACAAGTAAAACTGATGACAATATATTTTATGAAGTAGGTTTGGGACTTAATAGACTATTAATATTTTTTAGATTAGACTTTACTGTAAGGTTCACACAAGTTCAAAAACCAAATCTTAGGGTAACTTTTTCTACAGCTACTTTTTAATAATTCTTTATAATTAAAAGAATGAAATCACAACTGTAACTATAGCTTAAATTTAATCACTACAATAATTACTTAATCATATAATTAAAAAAGATAAATATGGAACACTTAAATATTACAAAATTTAAAGAAAATATTTTTGATTTTGAAAAAAGTGAAAATTGGGAATATAAAGGCGAAAATCATATTATGATTGATTTTTATGCTGATTGGTGTGCCCCTTGCAAAATGATTTCGCCAATTTTCGAAGAATTAGCTAAAGATTTTAAAGGGAAAATAGATATTTATAAAGTCGATACTGAACAAGAGCAAGATTTATCTGCGATATTTAATATTAAATCAGTCCCATCAGTATTATTTATTCCTAAAAATGGAAAACCCAGAATGGCTATTGGTGCTTTGCCTAAAGAAGGATATTTAGAAGCAATCAAAGATATTTTTGAATTAGAATTATAATTCAAAAGCATTGATTAATTTGTTTGCAATTTGGTTTCTTGTTTTATTTCATTCACAAATATATTTATAATAGTTGGTATAATAATTGCCCTAATAATATAGCATTACAATTGTATTAATAAAATAAATAAGAAATGTTATACTCAGAAAGTCTTTATTTTTTGTCAGGTAAATTCATTATTGGAATTTTGATTTTTATAAGAATTACAGGAATGATGGCATCTGCTCCATTTTTAAAGAGTGAAGCTATACCTGTTTCTGTCAAAATAATGCTTTCGGTAATATTATCAATAGTAGTTACAAGTGCATTTTGGGAAGAGCAGGGCGAAATAGATTTAGATTTGTGGTTTATAACTTTAGTTGCATTTAAAGAGTTTTTTTTAGGATTAATCTTTGGCTTTTGTGCCAATTTTATATTTTTTGCTGCAAGAATGGCTGGTAGTTTGATTGATACTGAAATGGGATTTCAAACTTCACTACTATTTGATCCAAGCAGTGGAGCACCTACATTATTAGGTGAAATTTATGAATTATTAGTTTTAATGGTTTTTTTAATATTAAATGGACATCATCATCTAATTGAAGGCATCTTTATAAGTCTAAAAGCAGTACCATTAATGCAATTTGAAATAACTACTTCTACCATTGATTTATTGGTCAAAGGCTTGACAAATGTATTAATTTTATCTGTTAAATTAGCTTCCCCTTTAATTGTAGCATTATTTCTCACAAATTTATCATTAGCTTTATTAGGAAGAATTGCACCCCAAACAAATATTTTTACTTTAAGTTTTCAGGTAAAAGTATTTGTAGGTTTAATAATGTTATTTTTAACAATTCCACTTATGGTTTATGTTGCAAAAATTGCAATGGATAGTTTCCAAGAGGACATTCTAAAAGTACTAATGACTCTAAATCCCAAAAGAGTATATTAATAATATAATTCATATTATAATAAATTATTCAAAAGATACTATAATATATTTTACTTATTAATTCTATGAAATTCAAAGAATTATAACCGTTATTATAAACAAATTAGAATTTCATAATCATATCTTATTGCTTAAATCGTTAACAATAGATATTAAAACTTCAGAAATTATATTATATGTTCAAAAAAAATATTTACGATACTATTGCTTACGATTCTTTTAAAACTTTTTACAAAAGTGCCTCTGCTGGTGGGATACTTCTTATAATAGCAGCAATTTTTTCTACAATTTGGGCTAATTCTCCTTGGGAACACAGTTATCATGAATTTTGGGAATATTCAATTTCATTATCTATTGGTGATTTTACAATTTCTCATACACTCCATCATTGGATTAACGATGGCTTGATGGTAATTTTCTTTTTTATGGTTGGGCTAGAAATTAAAAGAGAATTTTTGGTGGGCGAACTTTCTACAACTCAAAAAGCACTTTTACCAATATTGGGCGCGATTGGTGGTATGATTGTTCCAGCAACCATTTTTGCATTATTTAATTATAATAATCCTGAATTGTTGAGAGGTTGGGCTATACCAACAGCTACAGATATTGCCTTTGCATTAGGTATAATTTCACTAGTTGGAAATAAAGTTCCAGTAGGACTTAAAGTTTTTCTTGCTGCTTTGGCTATAGTTGATGATATTGGAGCAGTGATGATAATTGCGATATTTTATACTACACATATTTCACTAATCGCTTTAGTTTGGGTTGTATTCTTTTTATTTTTATTATTTGTTGCCAATAGACTTCAAATTAATTATACTTTAATTTATTTAATTCTTGGTATTGGTTTATGGTTTGCGTTTATGGCTTCAGGAGTTCATTCTACAATAGCTGGTGTGATGTCTGCTTTTTTAATTCCAGCAAGTTCAGTTATCAAAAGAAAAGATTTTAGGGCACGAGTTAATGAATTATGGCACGAATATGTCAAAATTGATACAGAATATGTTGATAACTTAGAAAGTCAAATAAAAGAAGAAAATAATATAGATATTAAACAAACAAATTTAAATGCTAAATATATAGTCAAACAAAAGAAACTAAATTTATCAATTTCTCAATTATCTGAACATCAATATGAAATTTTAAATACATTATCGGATTTATCTGCTAAAGTCCAACCACCTTTACAAAGGTTAGAACACGGTCTAAGTAAATGGGTAAGTTTAATTATAATGCCGATTTTTGCCTTAGCTAATTGTGGGGTAGATTTAAGTCGTTTTGAATTTTCACAATTTTTTCATCCAGTAACTATTGGTATTGTATTAGGTTTACTATTAGGTAAAATTATTGGCGTCTATGGTTCAGTTTATTTATCAACTAAATTTAAAATCGCTTCAATGCCTGATAATGTTAACTTAAAACAAATTCTTGGTGTAAGTATTTTATGTTCTATTGGATTTACAATGTCGTTATTTGTATCTAACTTAGCTTATGGCGGTGGTTCAGAATATGAGAATTTATCTAAAATTGGTATTCTTGCTGCTTCTTTAATTGCTGGTATAGTTGGTTTTTGGTATCTAGATAGAGATAGTATTTATTTTGCAAATAATAATAAAACCAATGAAAATATAGATAATAATATTTACAGTCGTAATGATGAATAAAAAATATAGAATATATAATTATTATCGTATTTTTAATGTTGTCATTGCAACGATTGCTAATATTACTGCGATAATATAAAATCTACTGACAATCTTAGATTCGTGAATACCATTTTTTTCAAAATGGTGATGTAAAGGAGCTATTTTAAAAACTCTTTTACCCGCACCATATTTTCTTTTTGTGTATTTAAAATAACTCACTTGCAAAATAACGGACAATGCTTCAGCGAAAAATACTCCTCCCAAAACTGGAAGTAAAAATTCTTTTTTGATCAATATTGATAAACAACCTAATGCTCCACCCAAAGCCAAAGAACCTGTATCACCCATAAATATTTGTGCTGGGTAGGAATTAAACCACAAAAATCCTAAACAAGCACCAACCAAAGCTGCAACAAATATTGCCAACTCCCCTGCTCCTTTGATGTATAATATATTAAGGTAAGATGCAAAATTATAGTTACCACTTACGTAAGCAAGTAATGCAAAAGCTAAAGCTGTAATACCGACTGTACCTATTGCCAATCCATCAAGTCCATCAGTCAAATTAACTGCATTTGATGTGGCTGTTATTATAAATATTACAATTGGAAAGTATAATATACCAAAATCAAAATTTATATTTTTCATAAATGGAATAGTGGTCATTGTTTTTATACTTTCATAATTATCAGAAAAAGATGATGGAAAAAAATATATCATTGAAGCAACAAACATTCCTGCTATCACTTGTCCAATAATTTTATATCTACCTATCAATCCTTTTGGTAATTTCTTAATTACTTTTAAATAATCGTCTGTAAAGCCAACTATACCCATTATT
>JBDNHS010000446.1:0-5857 GCA_041688685.1 Kapaibacterium sp. (SeqCode) | reverse complement strand
TTTCAGGTCTTGTTTCAGGATTATTGTCGGGTCTAGTTTCAGGTCTAGTCTCAGGTCTTGTTTCAGGTCTTGTTTCAGGTCTTGTTTCAGGATTATTGTCGGGTCTAGTTTCAGGTCTAGTCTCAGGTCTTATCTCAGGTCTTATTTCAGGATTATTTTCAGAATTATTGTCAGATGATTTTAATTCAACATTTTTTTTTTCTTGTTCTTCCATAAACATTTCAAATCCTTCAGTAATATTGGCATTATCAGCATTATTTGGATTATTCGCATATTCTTTAGGTTTAGCACCATTATTATATATATCATTATCTTGTGGTATCTTTTGTACTTGTTGATAATTTTCTGGAGAATTTTGTTGAGTGATTGGAGCTGAAGTATTGGGGTTATTAGTATTTCCATTATTATTTTTAGGAATTCTTACACATTTATATTCATAGTTTTCTCCTCCAGATTTTTCTAATTCTTTGACTAGGGAAGGGTCATTTGTCATTAATTGTTTACCAGAACCGCTATTATCAACAAATACTTTGCCCATAACATTATTATAAAGCTCATTTAATTGATTCCCTAAATTGCCAATAAATGGTTCAGTATCTTTTGATTTTTCTGAAGATACATTTGTAGCATTTTGTTCATTTGTATTATCAACAACAGAAACCTTACACTGATTACAATTTAATGGGTCGGATGCATTATTATTTATAAAAATTATATTTTCAATGATAAGAACAGAAACGGCGATAATAGATGCCAATAGTATAGCTTCATATGGTCTAATTTCAAGCATAAATCGCAAAAGTAAAAAAACGACTAATAATATAATTACGAGCTTTGAATAATATTTAAAGTTATTAAAAGTTTCAGATGAAATCATTTATATATATTTATATATATATTAATCAAAAAAATAAAAAATGTTAAGAAAAATATTTTTATAATAAAAAATGTTGTACCAATAATTACAAAATAAAATTTGAATGACCATATATAAAAAGTCTTTGTAGTCATTAAAACATTATTAATAATAAAACATTTTATTTAATATCAATTTATTAATGAAATTAAATAAAATGTGTTTATATTAAAATAATATTTTATTGAGTTAATAAAAGTTGTAATAATTTAACAGTAGTTATAAATGCCAAAATTAGCAACACTAATACTGAAATTTTTTGGTAGGTGTTATATCCCTTGTAGAACCCATCATAAATAAGGTCATTGTAAACATCGTATGCAATTACTGCCAAAAGAGCATTATTTATGGCGGTATCCATGATTGAGTTTACAGTTATTTTTTCTTTATTAAAAATATTATTAAAAACATTTAATATAACTTGAAGTAAAAAAATAAAAGTGAATAAATATAATTTATAAATAATTGAATTTTTTCTATCATCGAAATTTTCAAGAAAAAAAGCAACAAAAAAGAATAATGCGATGGCAGTGAATATTAATCTTAATAATAAAATCATATTATAATAATATTATTAGAGGAGAAAATAATCATTTATATTTTATATTTTTATTTAGTAGATTGTTTAAAATTAATTACATTCAGTACTATTATTAATATTAATAATAAAGCAATAACTATTAAAAGTGTTACTAAAGTAAAATAATGGGGAAATACTTTATTGTAAACGTCCTCATATAATGGATGTACAATATTATTAATTTCATTTTTAATTTCTTCCTTTGCTAATTCATCTTTAACCTTCATTATTATTTTTTTTAACATACTATTATTATTAATATTAATTTGCTTTAGTTCTTTATTTTTTGCATCTATTGTATTTGTAATATTCGATGTATTTACTTCTGTATTTTTATCTTTTACTTTTTTTGAATTAGATTTTGTTTGATTATTGCTATAGTCAATTTCTGTATTTTTTATAGATTTGTGGCTCATTATAATAAAATATGATAAATAAAAAAATTATTTCTAACTTATAAAAGTAAATAAGTTAAATTGATTTTAGTTTTATATATAAAAATCGAATATATTTTATTTTTTAGAAACTTTTTTTGAGGATTTTTTAGAAACTTTTTTTGATGATTTTTTAGAGAATTTTTTTACTCTAGATTGTTCCGATTTTTTACTTGTTTTTTTTTTGGGTTTTTCATCGTTAGCAGATGCAGATGAATCAGAATTTTTTTTTGAATTCTTTTTTGAACCATTATTATCGGAATCTGTCTCTTCCCTAGACTTTTGTTTAGATTCGATATGTTTGCGAATATTTTCTTCTAGTTCGTCTAAATCTGGCATTTTTGTTAAGGAATCAATAATTTCTTTATCATTCATTTTTTTAATCATTAAAATTTTATCCATACCAGTTAATTGGGGATTTTTTTCGCTGACTATTCTGTATAAAAACGATTTAATTAATTTAGAATTTTTTTCACTAGCTTCAATTGGCTTTGAATTTTTGGTAATTAATCCCTTGTTTAACATTCCCATAATCATATTGATGACTTCTGTATGTAGGTCATTTTTTCTGGAATTAATTAATCTAGACAATTCATTAGTTGAAGTACCGTTCTCGCCATCTGAATAATATAAATCTAAATTAATTGATAAATCGTCTGACTTGTTAGATTTTTTAGAATATTTGGATAATTTAGATATTTTTGATTCTCTGATAGAATTTTCGTTAGTTCTTGTATAAATATTATTGTCAGATTTATCAGAATGTAAAAGTAATTTTCTATATCCCATAATTTTTTCTGATTTAACCCCACCTCCTTCTAAAAAATTCACATTGTTTGTTTTTTTACTAGATTGAATATTATCAATTGCTCTCATTAATACATCAGTATCAATACTATCATTAATATTAATAACTTTATCCTGTGGTTCTGATTTAGATTCTAAATTTTTTGATAATCTTTCGGTCAGGGCATTTATAATAGATTCTGAATTTAACGTTTTGTCCGAACTTTCATTTTGTGAAGTAGTTTCATTTAACAAGTTCAAATCCTGTGTCAAATTATCATCCGATGTTAAATCTGAATTACTCATTAATTCGTCTAAAGATTTAGGAACTTCTTTGTTGTATTTATTACTTAAAAATTTTATAAATTTATCAGAATCGAGATAATTATCACTAGATGTCTGTTGTAATGAAGAAATATCATTAGATTCATTATTAATACCAAATGTTTGAACTATTTTATTTTTTACTTTTTCGGCAATAAAATCAGAATTATCATTTGAATTATTTGAATTATTTATTAAAGAAGATAAATTTAAAGAAGTTAATTCCTTATCATCTCTTTTATTATCATTAATGACTAATTTAACCACATTATTAATGCATATTTGTTCATTAGGAGTTTCTGAAAGATTAACTGATTTTGGTTCTGGCATATCATCTTCAGTTTGCAGATAATTACCGGTATTATCTGCAATTGATTTATCGGCACCTGCTTCATCTAATTTATTTGCGACCATTTCATTTTCGCTTTCTACTGCTAATAACATTGGTGTTGTACCATCGGAATTTTGAATATTGATAAATTCAGAAACGGTTGGCATATTTAAGGCATTTGTTAATGCATGGATACATTTATTATTATTATTGTGTTTAGTGCAACATAGGATTATGTGATGTAATAAGGTATTTCCATTATCATCCCTGCAACAATAACAACAATTCTTTTCTTTCAAAATATATAAGGCTAAATCTGAATTTTCTGCATTGAATGCTTTGAGTGCATCAACACATGGACAATTGGAAGATCCTCCGTATAAATTATTTTGTTTGTTTAAATTTTGATTGATTTCGGTTAAAAAATCATTTGAAGTTTCAGATAAATTATTAAATAGATTTATCAAATTACTTTTGCGAGAAGAATTATTCATTTTATAATATAAGTATATATATATTTTTTTTTTGAAATAAAATATTTTATATATAGATTATATAATCTATAATGGGTAAAGAAATAAGATTTCTCTTAGTGTTCTTAATAGTTGCTCTCGCAGTATTAGTATATTTACAAAATCAACAATGTAGTGCAATTCCTAATAGTGGGTCATTAAATGTGCAAAATGCTCAACATTTTACAACAGATAATAATAAAGTTCAAAATGATCAATTATCCTCTAGATTAGATTCTAGATTATTAAATTCTAGAAGAAGAACTTTATCTAAAAAAGACCAACTGCAAGATAAAACAAGTTCTTCACGAGATAGTCAAAAAGTAGCATCAAGAATTGTTGATAATATTTTGAAAAATGAAAGAAGTAATAACCAAGCCGAATATGAATTAGATAGTATGTTAAGAGGTGAAGATGTTTCGCAAGAAAATTCAGGTTCATCTGTTATGCAAAATCCCATCTTCTTGGACATTGACCGACAAAGAAATACAGTTCCGGATTCAGACCAAGAGGCTTTAGATGAATTAATTAGAGAAGTTGAAACTGGTAATGATTTACAAATTAATTCTCCCCAAGATTTATTATTTAAGAAACGTAGTACTTCAATTAATGCTGCTAAAAATGGATTTAGAAAGGTTTCTTATGCAGATTCAGCTTACAGAATGGATTTTAATGGCGATGGTGAAACTAATATGAGCAATGAAAGTCAAGAAGATTTAAACAATATGTATGAAGATGCTTTAATCTTTAAAAATTCTGAATTTTCAAATAATAATAATTATAAAGGAATGGCTGACTCAAATGACCAATGGGGAAGCGCAAATTTACAAGATTTTACTATTAATTCTCCTCAAACCCAACAAGAAAAAATTATGAATTTATATAATTCTAATAACTACTTGCCTAATGACAAATTACTAAAACCTGATTTAGCTAAAGGTTTCCAAATTTTAGAAAATCCTGTGTCTGTAAAAAATCCAAATTTGATACCCGTACTTCGTGCAATCCCTGTATCAAGTACAATGGGAAGCAAACGTAATAGTACTTGGGATATAAGAGCAGAACCCCCCTGTCCACGAACAATTATTTCGCCATTTTTGAACAGCTCGATACAGCCTGATATATACGCAACTCAACGTGGTTGTTTATAAAAAATTAAAAATCATGGTCTTAAATATATTAGACCATATGGTCTTACTATTTTATAGTGCTTTATCTTTAATAAAAAATGCATATGTAATTTTTATATACTGTCTTATATTAATATAAACACTAACAATGTGTGAGAATACAATAAAAATATTCTACCGGATAAAGACCGTTATAGAACAAAATGTTTATGGTAGATATATAAAAATTGAAATTGTTTAAGTAATTATATATTTTATATAATACTAACTATAAATAATGGACATAGACCAATATATTAATGAAAATCTCGATGAAATATTAAATAATACGGAGCAATACATTGGAACAGGAAAGCCTGTAAATAAAAAAACTTCTAAAAAACACATTAGTTGGAAAGAAGAACTTGAAGAAACATCAACTATAATTGATGAGCGTAATGAAGATGAAGCTACCACTGAAGAATTACAAGGAGAGTTATTGGAGGAATATTATAATAAAAAAGCAGAAAAGGAATATTTAAAATCGATTGGTGAAGATTATTTAGATTCTGATGATGAACAACAACAAGAAGAAGGAAAACAAGAAGAAATATCAGAACATAAATTAAATTTACTTAATTTATTTTTGATTCATTATAATGAAAAATATGAAAGATTTGAAAATTATTTTTCAAATATAAAGAACATTGAAAAAGATACAACAACGTCAATGGAATTATTTTTTGAATCTATAGTAGAATTTAAAAAAATTAAAAAAGCATTAGACGAAACTAGTGATGAAAAATGCATGGATTATTATTTTGAGGATATGGATGGTGTTAATATAGAAAAAATGTTTGATAAA
>JBDNHS010000445.1:0-7123 GCA_041688685.1 Kapaibacterium sp. (SeqCode) | reverse complement strand
TTTTGGAAATATATTTAATAATCAAGCCAAAATGTCAGCAATGGGAATTCCACAAATTGCTGTTGTAATGGGTTCTTGTACTGCTGGTGGTGCTTATGTTCCTGCTATGAGTGATGAAGTTGTAATGGTTAGAAATCAAGCAACTATCTTTATTGGTGGTCCTCCATTAGTAAAAGCAGCAACTGGTGAAGTAGTTACAGCAGAAGAATTAGGCGGAGCAGATGTACATACCAAAATCTCTGGAGTTGCAGACCATTTGGCAGAAAATGATGCACACGCATTACATATTACTAGAAACATTGTCGAAAACTTTGGTAAAAATAACAAATTTGATATTGGATTTAGAGAATTTGACGAACCATTTTATAGTCCTGATGAAATTTATGGTATATTACCAAAGTCTTTAAAAACGCCATTTGATATCAAAGAAATTATAGCTAGAATTGTAGATGGCAGTAAATTTCAAGAATTTAAAGAAAACTACGGCAGAACTCTAATTACTGGCTTTGCATCAATAAAAGGTTATCCAGTTGGTATAATAGGAAATAACGGAGTTATCTTTGGAGAGTCAAGCCAAAAAGGTGCACATTTTATCGAACTATGTTCTTTGAGAAAAATTCCACTTATATTTTTACAAAATATTACCGGATTTATGGTTGGTAAAAAATATGAACATAGTGGAATAGCCAGAGATGGTGCCAAAATGGTTCACGCAGTTGCAAATGCACAAGTACCTAAATTTACCATTATTGTAGGTGGGTCTTATGGTGCTGGTAATTATGCAATGTGTGGCAGAGGGTATGAACCTAATTTTTTGTGGATGTTGCCAAATAGTAGGATTTCTGTTATGGGTGGCGAACAAGCAGCAGATGTTTTGACTCAAGTAAAAGTTGCATCGTTATTAAAAAGTGGCAAACAACTAACTGAAGAAGAAATTTACGATATTAAAAAACCTATTTGGGACTTATACGAAGAGCAAGCAACTCCTTATTATAGCACTGCAAGAGTTTGGGATGATGGTATCATTGACCCTGCAAAAATGCGTGAAGTATTAGCTCTAAATATTTCTATTTCTCTTAATAAAACTATTCCAGAACATAGTTTTGGTGTTTTTAGGATGTAATAGTAATTAGCAGTTTTTTTAATTTTTGTCGAAGAAATAATTGAAAAATATAATAAAAAGTATTAAAGAATTATTAGAATATAATTATCAAAACTTATTAATTAAATATGATGATTATTTATTAACTATAATTTTGAATAGACCAAAAGTCGCTAATGCACTAAATCATCAATTTATTGAAGAATTACTATTGGTGGCAGATTTTTTGGAAATACACGAAAAAAATCAACAAGAATATTATAAAATTAAAAATATTAAAGATTTTGAGTTAAATATAATTCCATTTATAGAAGAATTTCAAGAAATTAGATGTATTTTATTCCAATCAAATGGAAAACATTTCTGCTCAGGAGCTGACTTAAATTGGCTGAAAGAAGGATTAGAAAATACTTATGATGAAAATTATTTAGAATCTGAAAAATTAGTGGTTTTATTAGAAAAATTATATTATCTTACAATTCCAATTGTATCAAAAGTCAAAGGATATGCCGTCGGGGGTGGAGTTGGGATTTTGTTGTGTTCTGATATAGTTTTTGCTGACTTGGATTCTAAATTCGGAATTAGTGAGGTTAGTATCGGAGTTGTTCCTGTAGCAATTATTAAATATCTCAAACTAAAGCTAAAGTTATCAGATTTTAATCCATATTTAATCACTGGTGAAAGATTTGATGTAAATATTGCAAAAGAAATTGGTTTAGTTAATTTCATTATTGACAATAACGGTAATAATAATAACAATGAAAACAATATTATTGATAATTACATAAATAAAATCGTAAATAATGCACCAATTGCGGTACAAAAAGTAAAAGAGATTATAAATATCATTGATTTGTTGGATAATAAATCTTACATAAAGTATAGTGCAGAATTAATTGCTAAACTTAGACAAGGAAATGAATCTATTAAAGGTATAGAACATTTTTTAAATAAAGAAAATCCTAATTTTTAATAAAAATCAAAAATAATGTGAATAATATTAATATCAAAAAAATCAACAAAGTATTAATTGCGAATAGAGGCGAAATAGCTTGTAGAATCATTAAAGCTTGTAAAGAATTAAAGATTACAAGTGTAGCAATTTATTCTGAAGTTGATAAAAATTCTTTGCATAAAATTTCTGCCGATGAAGCTTATTTTATTGGAGAAGCTCAACCAAAATCCTCTTATCTAAATATAGATAAAATAATTAAAATCGCCAAAGATAATAATTGTGATGCAATTCA
Source organism: Kapaibacterium sp. (SeqCode) (assembly GCA_041688685.1). Lineage (GTDB taxonomy): Bacteria > Bacteroidota > Ignavibacteria > Kapaibacteriales > UBA2268 > JBDNHS01. The sequence goes on along the minus strand of JBDNHS010000445.1, from coordinate 4,774 downwards.
CCCTGGGTATGGATTTTTATCTGAGAATGAAGAGTTTAATAAAAGAGTTACGCAAGAAGGTTTGATTTTTATTGGTCCAAAATCAAATGAAGTTAATTTATTAGGTTCCAAAATTCAATCACGTAGAATAATGATTGAAAATAATATTCCTATTGTTCCTGGATTTGAAATCAATCAAACAGAAATAGACGAAAGTAACTTGGCTGATATTCAAACAAAAGTTGACAAAATCGGCTTCCCTATTCTCGTAAAAGCATCTGCCGGTGGTGGTGGTAAAGGCATGAGAATTGTAACAAATCAAAACGAACTCTTAGATTCGATAAATTCTGCAAAAAGAGAAGCTTTATCTGCCTTTGCTGATGACTCTATATTTATTGAAAAATATATTCAAAATCCAAGACATATCGAAGTGCAAATTGCAGCAGATAAATACGGCAACATAATTCATTTGTTTGAAAGAGAATGCTCACTCCAAAGAAGACACCAAAAAATTATTGAAGAAACTCCTTCTATTGCCTTAAATTCAGAACTAAGAAACCAAATCACAAAAACTGCAATTGAAGTAGTAAAATCTGTTAATTATGAGTCTATTGGTACTGTAGAATTTATTATGGATTCTGAAAATAATTTCTATTTTTTGGAGGTAAATACCAGAATACAAGTTGAACATCCTATAACAGAAATGGTAACTGGTGTGGATTTACTTCAACTACAAATCAAGATTGCAGAAGGTTACGAACTTCCCCACAAGCAATCTGATATCAGACAATTAGGGCATTCAATAGAATGTAGAATATATGCTGAAGATTCCAAAAATAACTTTATGCCAACAGGTGGAGAAGTATTATTTTTGAGGGAGCCAATTGGTAAAAATATTAGAATTGACTCTGGAATTATCATAGGTACACAAATCACTCCATTTTATGACCCAATAATGTCAAAAGTGATTGTATATGCCGAAGATAGAGAAAAAGCAAGAGTAAAAATGGTTTATGCACTTAAAAATACTGTGATTTTAGGTATCAAAAACTCAATTCCGTTTATGATTAATCTCTTAAATTCGGAAGAATTTAAAAGTGGCAATACTTTCACAAATACAATTAGTAATAATTTAGAAAAATATAACAAAGAAGTTATTGATTTTAATTTAGTTAGTAGTAATGAATTATTGAATTCTGATGAAAATCAAAATGAAATTGCTATTATACTCTCTGCAATTGGTTTGACAAAGGAATATAATTCTAATAAAAACAATTCATATTCTGGCAATTTGGGTAATTCAACTAACTCTAAAGATAATTTGTGGACATCAATAGGACCACTAAAATTTTTATAATTAAATCTTTTATAATTAAATTTTATAATTAATCCTTAAATTATTAAATAATGTTAATAAATATAAATAAAACAAATATTGATTTTGACTTCAAAACTAATAAAGTTGAAAGTGAAATAGAAGTAAAAATCAATAATTCAACAACTCAATCAACAAATAAGTCAGTCAATTTCAATTATAATAAGTTAGGCAATAAGATTATAATTAATGATAATGGCATAAACAAAGAAATATTTATTGCCCAAAAAGATAATAAATATTATGTTTATTATAATGGGAATAATTACTATTTTGACGAAATTGAAGAAGTGCATAATTTTGGTGGGAAGTCCTCAAATAATTTAGATGAGGATAATCTAAAGTCCCCTATGCCTGGTAATATAATCAAAATCTTAGTTGAAATAAATCAAATTATTAAAGAAGGAGACCCTATTTTGATTATTGAAGCTATGAAAATGGAAACTACTTTATTTGCTTCTATTGATGGAATTGTTAATGAAATAAATGTTAAAGAAAAAGAACAAGTTGACACTGATTTAATTTTGGTCAAAATAATTAAAGAATAAAAAAAAGTTCTTTATTACATACTCATATAATAAAGAACTTTTTGATTTTTTTGATTTTTTTTGATTTTTAGAACTTTTGTTATTAAAAACTTAAACTATGGTAAATGTCCGCTTAATTTTAGGTCATTTACAATATCCTCAGAGAAAGATTCGAATATTGATAAAAACTCACCACTAAAACCTTCACTAGAATTTGAGTTTGAAGTTGCACTATATGCAACTCTATCTGATGCAACATCAATTAATTCCGTTTTAAAACTCGTGAATAATGTTCTATCATTATTCATATTATTAGAAACATTTTGCTCCGTAATACTTATTTTCAAATACCCAGTAATCTCATTTTTTTTGAGATTATATTTTATTTGTTCATCAGTCCAAGTGCGAGTTGGCGGTAAAAGTTCGCTGCCAATAAATACTTCAACTCTGTAATCCTTTAATTCACTCATAATTTGAGATTCTAAAGTTTTTTTGATTTCATAATCTCCAACATCTACAAAAACACATATTTTGTTAAATTTTTTATTACTAAAATCTGGGTCTGTAAATGATGCAGTTCTTGTCGAAGCACAACTAAATAATATAACAGATATAGTTAAGATTAATAAATTATTTATAGATTTTTGTAAATTCATATTATTGAAATTTAGTTATTATTTTAGTTGTTAATTATAAACATCAGCTTAACAAATATGCTTTAATAAAGTCGTCAATCTCACCGTCCATAACTGCACTTACATCAGTTTTTTTAAATTCACACCTGTGGTCATTTACCATTGTATATGGCTGAAAAACATAACTTCTTATTTGACTTCCCCATTCAATACTTTTTTTAGTACCTTCTATAACATCTTTTGCAGCATTTTCTTCTTCAATTCTTTTTTGGTATAATCGAGATTTTAACATTTTCATAGCCAAATCACGATTTTTCCCTTGAGTTCTTTCTTGCTGACAAGAAACTATAATTCCAGAAGGTATATGTCTTAATCTAACTGCTGTTTCTACTTTATTCACATTTTGACCGCCCGCACCACCGGACCTAAATGTATCCATTTCAATATCTGATAGTTTTATTTCAATTTCAACGTCTTCTTCGGCTTCAGGATAAATATACACTGATGCAAACGATGTATGTCTTTTGGCATTCGAATCAAATGGAGAAATCCTTACTAATCTATGAACACCACTTTCAGCTTTTAGATATCCATAAGCAAATTTGCCCAATATCTCTATAGTTACCGACTTTACACCTGCAACATCACCATCAAGTAAATCCATTAAATTAACAGTATAATTGTGTCTTTCAGCCCATCTAATATACATTCTCATCAACATTGAAGCCCAATCACAAGCTTCTGTACCGCCTGCTCCAGCATTAATTGTTAAGATTGCATTTCTATCATCGTCTTTGCCTGAAAGCATATTTCTAATTTCTAAATCTTCAATATACTTTTCTGCATTTTTGATATTTTCTTTAATCTCACCTTCTAAAGTATCATCATCAAGTTCATTTGCAATTTGAATCAAAACTTCAACATCTTCTACAGACATATTTGCTTTATTCCAATCATCAACCCAAGATTTGAGAGAACCAATATCTTTCATCACATCTCTTGCTTTATTTGGGTCATTCCAGAACTCATCATTCTCTGTTACAGATTCTAATTCATCTATTTTGTGGTTTTTTTGTTCGATTTCAAAGAAACCTCCATAAATGTTGATTTCTCAATTTTAAATCTTCTATCTTACTACTATATTGTTCAAACATTTTTTTTCTACTTTTTTTATTTTTTAAAATTGTATTTCTTACATTTATTATCAACAAATATAATTAAAATACTTTAAATATTGAGTTTAGTTCTTCGGTATTAATTTCTTTGTTTTAAGAAGTTTTCCATCATATTCTTATTAACTTCTTGCGCTAATAAATCTGCATCGTTTTGAGTTGCTTTCGATTTAGTTTTAAATTCTTTTAAATTTATAAAATCTATCAATTCTTGTAAAACTAAATCACTCATATTTGATGTAAACTTTATTACAACTTCACTATTATTTATTTCTAATGTCATATTTTCGCCTCAAAATATAATTTAATTATAAAAAAAATATTGAACCCATATTTCAATATCATCTAATATAAAATTCATTTGGTAATGCAATCATAGCTTTTTCTTTTTGTGCAATTCCTAACAATTGAAATGAATAATCAATTTGATTCTTAAATTCCAAAGGCAAATTATTATAAATTTGTTTTGTCATACTCGCTTCCATACCAATTAATCTTGCTAATTTATTTATTCCATTTAAATTCGAATTTGATTCATTTCCATCAGAATTTTCACCTGATAATAATTTTATCAACTCCTCCATTTTATCTTTTTTCTCAGGGTATGATTTAATTTTAACTTTAGTATTTTTGTCAATACCAATTTCAGCTTTTGCTATTTCTATTGCTTTTCCAAGTCCACCTAATTCATCAACCAAACCTTTATCTTTTGCATCTTGACCAGACCAAACTCTACCTTTAGCTACTGCTCTAATTTCATCAAAAGTTTTACTTCTACTTTCAGCCACTCTTGACAAAAATCTATAATAAATTCCTTTAGATAAATTATATAATTGAGCTTTGTCTTTATCAGTATAAGCATACATTCCATTCATAAATTGGGCACTCGGCGAAGTAGAAATAGTATCGGCTGTAATATCCAAATTACTCATTAATTCCGAGAAGTTTGGTATTGCTAAAATCACACCAATTGAGCCTGTTATTGTTTGTGGGTGAGCAACAATCTTATTACAAGCCATTGCCATATAATAACCGCCAGATGCAGCTACATCACTCATAGATGCAATAACTGGTTTTACTTTTTTG
>JBDNHS010000444.1:0-6993 GCA_041688685.1 Kapaibacterium sp. (SeqCode) | reverse complement strand
TCTTTCTTAAATTCAATAACTTTTTCTTCCAATTTAAAGATATTTTTTGGGTTCATTCCCAAACTAATCAATATATCTTCAAAATCAATTAACATATTCGCCAAATTATCTTTTATAAGTTTGTTTGTACCTTTACTTTTATCAGAATTTATATTCCCTGGTACTGCGAATATTTCTCTGTTTTGGTCATTTCCGAACCTTGCTGTCCATAATGAGCCACCTTTGATTGCAGATTCTATAATTACAACCGATTTTGAAATTCCACTAATTATTCTATTTCTCAACATAAAATATTGAAGTCTGGCAACTTTTCCAAATTCAAAATTTGAGATAATTGAACCACCACTCTCAATGATTTTGTGAGCGTGAGTAACTGTCAAAGATGGAGACAATTTATCTAATCCAGATGCAATAACTGCAATTGTATGACCATTATTTTTGATTGTATTCAAATGAGCTAATGTATCTATACCCGATGCCAAACCACTAACAACCGAAATATTATTTAAAGACAAATATTGAGTTAACTGCTCGGTTACTAATTTACCATAAAGTGAATTTTTACGAGTACCTACTATAGCCACAGCATTATTCTCAATTTTTTTAAGTTTGCCCCAAGTATATAAAATCAAAGGTGGGTCTGTAATTTCTTTGAGCAATGTTGGGTAATTATCATCCCAATAAGTAACAATATCATAGTCTTTATTTTTTTCTAACAACTCAAGTTGATAATCATATTTTTGTTGTAAATCATCAAAACTAAATAAATTATCTTTATTTATATATTTGTTGTAATCAGTGGAGTTATGTCTAAAATCATCAAAATTTTTATAATTATCCATAATTTTTAGAGCGCGTGCAGTGCCAACTTGTTTGACTAACGTCAGTTTTAAGATATCTTCTTTTGACCAATTATTCATTAATTAATATTAAAATAACAAAAAAATTAAAAACAAATATAATAAACAAAAGTAATATTGATAATACTTAATTTGTAAATTAGTTTAGTTATTCATTTTTAATTGATATTAATTATAACTCTTTAGAATAAAATTGAATAAAATTGAACAAAATTCATCAATAAGTTGTAAATAAAAGAACAGAGTTGTTTTCTAATAATCTATCAAAAGTAGCTTTAAGATTTTTATCAATATCTTCGTTTTTGAACATTAATTCACTTTCAATTTCGGACTCTTTATCAATTTCATGATCATTAGTAATAGAGTTAAAGATGTTTTTGCCAAGGTCCATTCCTGACAAATCAATCTCTTCTATCATATCAACAGGGTCTTCAATTTTTTCGTTGAATACTTCTGTTAAGTCAAAATCTTTGTTTCCTTCTGCAAAATCAAATTTTATTAGTGTTCTTTCTCCACAAGTGCATACTACTTCAATACTATCTACTTCACCGTTTGGTTCTCTGTTCACTATGACTGATGAATGGTGTTTCTTTCGAGCTTTGATTGGTGCATCTGATATTTCAACCATTTCACCTTTTTGTTTGACAAAATCAGAAGGTAATCTGCTTGAATGGGGCATTCTTTGGGTGCCAGAGATTTTTGGTAAAATCAAAAAGTCGTTAAAAAGTTTATGCGGTTGGTCTGGCTCAATTTTACCTGATTTAGCTTTTTGTGAAAATTCATTATTGAAGAGATTGTTTCTTCTTTTATTCTCATCATAATTAATAAGACTATCTAAATCATCTTGAGTAAGGAGAGGTTTAATATCAGATTCAGGCTTTTCTTCTTCCAATGGCACAAGATTAAAATCGGTTTCAAAAGGATTGGCAAAATCCTCATCATCTTCTCTATTCACTACATCATTTTTATCAAATTCTTCGTGATTTGCTTCACTATCATCAAAGAAATTGGTATATTTTTCATCATTCATATTAATATATTGTAATAACTTTTGAAGAAATTGAATAACACTTAATAAACACTAAATTCACTTTTAACAAAATTATAACAAAAATTATACCAAGTATAAAAATTGCTTACATTAATTAAAAGATAAATTAACTAAAATATAGAATTTATATAAGTTGCCAAATCATCAAATTTTACAATTTCATTAAAACAATTAATTTCAACTACACTTTTGGGCATTCCAGCAACAATACAAGACTCGAAATCTTGAACAACCACAAATCCGCCCTTGTCATAAAGTCTTTTAAATGCAGTGCTTCCATCATTTCCCATACCTGTCATCATAATAGCCATTATCTTATTATCATAATAGTTTATCAGTGAATCTAAAGTTACTGTAACTGATGGAATAAATGCAACATTTTCATATTTTTTATCTTCTAATATTATTTTATTATTTTTAACTACCATCTGTAAGCCGCCTTTAGCAATATAAATATTATTTTCAATAGTTATATTGTTTTCTGCTTCCCGTACTTTCATTGGAGAACTTGCGTCCAATCTCTCTGATAATGATTTTGTAAAATTAGGAGGCATGTGTTGAACTATAAAAATAGGAACACTGATTTTGGCATTCAATAAAGGTAGAAGCTTTTGGAGTGCAGCGGGACCTCCAGTAGATATTCCGATGAAAATAGCTTTGGGGAAAAAATTAGGTTTTTTGTATGGTCCATCTCCTAAAAGCTCTCTTCTATTGTAAGTAGTTAAAAATGAAAAGTTTCTTTGAGTACTTGTATCAATAGTTGTATTTGAAGTTGTTTGGATACTACTCTTATTATTCTCTACTTTATTTGGATTCGATTTTTCATTATCGATCGAAGTATCTTTTTCTTTTTGATTGCTTTTAAGTAATGCAATTCTTTCACTTAATTTTAAATTTGGATTTAATTTATTAGAATTTGAAATCAAATTACTTTTGTCTTTAAGATTAAGTCTTTGAAGTGGATTCGAATCTTTTTGATCAATTGTATATTTAGTTAATTTATTATTAAGAGTTGCTATATTATCATTCTTGTTTTCTCTTAAAAGTTGTTGTCTATGGACAAGGTTTTTTAAATTAGTAGAAGAATGGATATCTATAATTTTTTGAATTATTTCATCTTTTAAATTATTAAATTCACCGTGTGTATTATTTTTGGAGATAAAATCAACGGCTCCCGAATATAATGCGTCAAGTGTAGCAACAGCACCATCTTCAGTCAAGGTACTAAGCATAATTACAGGAATTTTGTAAGTTTTGGTAATTTCTTTCGTTGCTTCGATGCCATTCATAATAGGCATTTCAACATCCATAGTTACAATATCAGGTCTTAACTTACCAACCATTTCTATTGCTTCTTTTCCATTTGTTGCTTCACCGACAACAATTATTTTATCTGTGCTTTTTATTATACTTTTGAGTGCAGTCCTAATAAAATTAGAATCATCAACAATAAGTAATCTTATAGCATCATCAATATTATTTTGATTTTGTATCACTTATTATTGCTATAAATGAAATTATTAATTATTTGTTTTAACATATTTTGTGTTAACTTTTTTTTATTAAAACTTTTACTTGAAAATTAAAATATTTGGAATTTTATTAAATTAAGCTATTAAATTAATAAATATTAGTTTTTGATTAAGGTATCAATATCCAAAATCATAATTACTTTACCATCACCAGTTATAGTAGCTCCAGCAAGCCCTTTTATATTACCCATAAATGGTCCCATAGATTTAATTACAATTTCTTCTTGCCCTAATAAATTATCAACAACTAATCCAATTTTGTCATATCCTACAGCAACTAAAACAACATTTTTATTTTCTAAACTTTCAGATTTTGTTGCACAATTTAATGTTTGATTTAATCTAATGATTGGATAAACATTATCTCTGATTTTAATTACTTCTCTGTTGTTTAGTGTCTTAACAGATTTTGTATCAATAGAAACAACTTCTTCTACAGAGCTAAGTGGAATTGCATAAATTTCATTTTCAACTTTAATCAATAACCCTTGAATAATTGCCAAAGTAAGGGGTAATTTAATACTAAAACTACTACCTTTGCCTAATTCTGATTCAATATCAATAAATCCTCTTAATTTTTCAATATTTGTTCTAACAACATCCATACCGACACCTCTTCCAGAGACACCCGTTACTTTGGCTGCTGTACTAAACCCAGGCAAAAATATAATTTTATATGCTTCCGCTTCAGTCAATGCATCAGCTTCTAATTGGGTCATTAATCCTTTTTCGACTGCTTTTGCTTTTAATTTATTTGCATCAAGCCCAGCACCATCATCGGTTATAGAGATAACTATATGATTACCGTGTTGTTCTGCAGCAAGAGTAATAGTTCCAGTTGCACTTTTGCCGTTTAATTCTCTTTTGTCCGGAGACTCCACCCCATGGTCACAGGAGTTACGTATCATGTGTACAAGTGGGTCATTCAATTCTTCTACAATATTTTTGTCAATTTCGGTATCTTCGCCCTTTAGGATTAAATTAATATTTTTCCCAAGTTCTTTTGATAAATCTCTTACTATTCTTTGTGCTTTTTGGAATAATTTACCAACTGGTACCATTCTCATTTTCATAACAGCAGTTTGTATTTCTGATGTTACAAAATCTATCTGAGTAAGTGCTTCGACTAAATGGTTATACACTTCTTTGTCTTCTACTTTGTTTTCTAATGAGTTGCCCAATTGTATCAAACGATTTCTACTTAGTACCAATTCCCCAGATAAGTTCATCAAAGTTTCTAATCTAGAAACATCTATTCTAAGTGATTCATTTCCAACATTTTGGGCAGAATTTGGATTTTGAGCATTAGCGAAATTTGGCTGTTGTTTCGCTTGAAGTTGTGTATCAGCAATACTTACAATTTTCTTATTTTCTTCTGCTTTATTTACTTGAATTTCTGAATTTATTTTATCAATATCTTCATCATTATTTACTATATTGCTTCCATTTGAATTGTCATCTTTTTCTTTAATTTCATCAACAAATTGGCTATTCATATCAGCGAAAGCTGCCTGTAACATATCAAGCTCTTCATCAGTAAAATCGCCATCACCAGTTGCAAATTCACCATCTAAAACAGTATTAAGACTATTTTTATTATTGTTTGTACTTTGATTTTGAGTTTCAATAATTACCGCAGTAGGTTTGTCGTTTCTCAAAGTAATAATAACTTCTTTGATATTACCAATATCAACAATTTCATCACTTCCAGACTTAATATTTTCGATCATTTCTCTAATAATGTCGTGTACTCTAAGTAGTGCATCGCCAATATCTCCGGTAAAAATCAACTCACTTTTTCTAAGTTTATTTAATAATTCTTCTGCTTCGTGTGTCAATCCCGAAACATTATCCAAACCCATAAAAGATGATGTACCTTTTATAGTATGAAATCCCCTGAATATTTTATTAATTAAATCAATATCCTGAGGTTGATTTTCTATAATCATCAAATCTTGACTTATATTATCTAATAGTTCGTCTGATTCTACCAAAAAACTTTCAAAAAGTTCTCTTAATTCCGGGTCTGAAAAATCTATCATTTTAAATATCTGTTTGGTTTTAAAATTGTGTATAAAGTCTGAAAATATTTGTTAATTCATTTAACAATATTTATGAATTAACTATATGAATTAACTATTAAATAAAGCATCAATATCATCTTGTGAGAAATCGCCATCAAAATTTTCTAAACTTTCTATTTTGTTACTTAAATTTTCTGCGTCTTTTTCATTTGACTTATCTTCGTTTTGATTTATTTCGTCAGTAGTCACCTCAACATTCATAGAGTTTATAAGTGCGTCTATATCAAAGTCCTCATCTGGAACTTCTTCATTTAAAGATTCTACTTGTGCCGGAATTTGATTTGCAATATTTTCTGTAGTAACAGAAGTTACAGTATTTGAAAGACTTTCCTTTGATTCATTTTGAAAATTAGAAATCAAATCATCAACATTTTGTTGTCTATTTAAGTCTTTATTGAGAGAATCTATTGCATTAGGGTCAAAAGCAATTTCTCTGTGTAGAGTCGAAACATTTACAGTATTTTCAGAAAAATTAGTATCCCCAACTAAATCAGTTATATTTGTTGTCTGAAAATGAGTCAATATTTTAAGAAGTTTTTCTTGTAGTGTCCCCAAAATATGATTTACTGCAGCAATTTGTTGAGCAGTAATATCTTGAATTTGTAGCGACATAATTATTGAATTAGAGTCATTTCTAATTTCATTAAGAATATTTATAGTTTCATTTTGATATTCATCAAACTTATCAACATTTAGGTTCTCTAAGCTTTTGATAGTATTATTTATAACAGGAAGAGCAGGCTTCAAATCACTGCCATTCGTTATTCCTCTTCTAATAATATCTAACAATTTTATGGTATTGTTAACTACTTCATTTTGGTCAATTTTAATTTTTTTAGAATTTTTTTCTAATAAATCAGCTTTAAATAAAATACCATCAACAACATCCATAATCTCTACAGTTGCTAATTCATTAGCTTGTGTAACTTTTGAGAATTGTTCTGATGCACCTGGCATTTTTTTGATATTTTCAGCAACTGAATGATTAATCTCTTCAAGAAGTGGCTGAATATCTCTGACAAAAACAAATATTTCCTCAAGAAAAGGTATAACCTTTTGTCCTAATATAAACAAAGCCCTTAATTCATCAGCTTTTTGTAATAATAAATTTATATCTTTTTCTTTCATTTTACGTCTTTTAATTACTTATGATTAAAAATCAGGTAAGTTAGTTTTGTTTATATTATTTATTAAGTGCACTAAGTACAGCATCCATTTTTTCTTTTAATAATTGTGGAGTAAATGGCTTTACAACATAATTATTTACTCTCGCTTTCAAAGCTTCTATAATATCGGTCTTTAAGCCACGAGTTGTTACCATAAGAATAGGTAAATGTTTCAACTTATCATCACCTCTTATTGCAAGAGTAAGCTCTAAACCAGTCATATTTGGCATATTCCAATCCGTTATAACAAAATCGAAACTATTGACCTCTAATAATGCCATCGCTTCTTTACCATCACCT
>JBDNHS010000443.1:0-3686 GCA_041688685.1 Kapaibacterium sp. (SeqCode) | reverse complement strand
ATTAAAAGTACTAAATAAATTAGAATAAACTAGAATAATTTTACCAAGAATCTAATTACAATATATTTTAGATTAATGCAAAAACACTCCTTTGGGAGTGTTTTTTGTTCTTTGAAAAATGAATATCAAAAAATACTAACACAACTTTAAATTAAAAATTTCAAGGTGGGAGAATGGGTAATAGCGAAATTATTTAATTTAATTCTATTAATTTAATTCTATTAATTTAAATGAAATTTTGAGGAAAGTCCGAACTCCGAAGAACATTGTGCTTTGTAACTCAAAGACAATAAATAATAAATCAATTTAACTGTTTAAATTATAATTTTTATAGTTAATTTGAAATTATTACGAATTGATGGAAAGTGCAACAGAAAACAAACCGCTATATAAATATATTCAAATATTTTTATACAGTAAGGGTGAAAAAGTGAGGTAAGAGCTCACTATCTATTTGGCGACAAGTATGATTGGCAAACCCCACAAGGAGCAAGCCCAAGTATAAACAAATTAATTTTAATCAAATAAATTTATTTATTTATATTAAAATTTGCAGAGTTGTTCGCTCTGTTGAAATTCAGTTTGTTTGGGTAGGGTGCTTATGTATAATAGCAATATTATATCTAGATAAATTATTACCTCTTAGGTTATGAAAAATTCCTAAAAGACAGAATTCGGCTTACAATTTTCTCACTTATGATTTTTTATTTTACATGTTTTTACATTATTTTTTGAGTATATCATTTTTCGATTATTATAGTAACTGGTCCATCATTAATGAGACTAATCTGCATATCTGCACCGAATTCACCTCTTTTAGACTTTAAACTTTTATTTTTTATAAGTTCTTTATCTAATGTATCACAGAAATTATCAAATATTTCTTTAGATATTTCACTTTTTGCAGCATTCACAAAACTCGGTCTAAATCCTTTCTGGATATCTGCATAAAGTGTAAAATTAGGTACAACCATGATTTCATAATTTAAGTCAATTATAGATAAATTTAATTTATTATTTTCATCATTAAATAACCTCAAATTTATTATTTTATTTATCAACCAATCAATATTATTTTGATTATCGTCTTTTGTAATTCCCAATAATACTAATAAACCTTTATCAATATTGTTAATCAATTCGTCGTTTATAAACAAGTTTGCTTTAGAAACTCTTTGGATTAATGCTTTCATTCTTTACAGTAAATTAAAAATTAAAATAATAAAAACAACTTTTTTATTAACGAAATATTATAAAATAATTTTTTTTTGCATTTATTTTGTAATTTTAAGGATTGAAATTTTGAAGTATTGTAAATTTAACTGTATAGTATTTTTATAATTACTAAATATTAGATGAAAATATTATTCGTTTTATTATAGAGTGGAATTAAGTTTAATATTAAAATTTATGTTTTAATAAAATTTATGTTTTATAAAATTTATGTTGTAATTAAGGCAGGTGTTTTATGTTTTTCTTATCATATATACAATTAGACCCCAGAGAATCTACAGTAATTAAATCAAATGGAAATGAGTCATTTTTTAATAATTTGAAGAGCATATTTTTACGTAATAATTATGATAAAAAAATTGAACAGGAAACATTTACTGCAATATCTATAATTCAAAAAATTAATACTGCATTATTGGATCTTGGTATAAAGAACATTATAAAGTTATCAGTTGATAATTATGATTATTATCACGATATTCGCTCAAAAGATGAAGACTTGGAATTAGCTTTTGCTCAATTAAAATTTAAAATCGATCCATTAAGTTCTAAATTATTTGAAAATATAGAGATAGTGCTTGAACATCACGATATAGACTTCAAATATTATATTGATATTACTATTAATCGCCAACATATTGTTAATGAATATCCGATTAACATTAGAGTAATTGGATTTTTTAAAGAATTCCAAATAAGTAAAGATAACCGCGAAGATAACGTTATTAAAAAAATGGAATTACTTTTCCAAAGTCAAAAATATTACACAGGTTTTATAAATTATAAAGAGATGACTTTTTCAAATTTCGTTAATAGCATCAATTTTAAATTAGGAGATGTGATTAAAGTTGATGGAATCAAAAAATATATAATACAAACTTACATTAGACCAGATAAAATATATACAGATTACAATCAAATTTTAAATTTAAATATTTATGGTAATTTTATCCAATCTCACCCTTTAATTTACAATTTTTCTTTTTATACTTGGTTTTGGGTTGAAAAACTTTTCCTTCAAAATATAAAAATGGAAAATTGTTTGTTTCTTGACCAAGAAGGAAATGCTATTTTTAGTGTAAAAAATATTGGATTTAGTGCTCAAGATACCCAAATGTTAAACATAAATGAAAAATTTATACCTTATAAAGTTGGATTTTTAAAATATTATAAAAATTCAATTTACGATGATATCATAATGCAAAATGGCTTACTGATATAATTTCAACAGAAATTTAAAAAAAATATTAATGCAGAAAAATTATTTAATTGATATTAATTCCGTTTTGGAGTTTCAAAAGTCTATAAATAAAAAGAAAAAATTTGAGATTCAACCAAATAAAATAAATTTTATTAATAAGTTAAAATCAGTTGCTGAATTTAATTTCCGAAATTCAGAAATAGTTGATGAGACTTATATTTTATTTATTGATGGAATAAACGAGCAAAAAATATCTGAATTAGCCAATGAATACATAATCACAGAATTTTCAGGTACGATATTTAAAGCAAAAGACCATCTAAAAAGATATTTGAGGAAATCTGAGGAAAATGTAAAAACAATTCTAATTTCTAATGATTTTGAATTATGTAATTTAGCTATTGAAAACAAAATTACTTTTATTAAAGTTGATGAATTTATTTTGAAACTTGAATTCTTTGATTTTAATGAAGACAAAAATAATAAAAATATTTCATTAAATAATTTTGAAGAAAATAACTTAAAAGATGTAAAACAAAATTTGAAAAGTATTCAAAAGAATGTTGAAAGTGAGACATTTAACTTGCTCAATTACTTCGAAAATAATAGTCTGAATTTAGAAATTGAAGAAATTATAAAGGATAGCAATCTCAAAAAAATTCCAAATCACAAAGACTTAATAAAAAATAGAAATGAAAATTTTCAAAATCCAAATTACGATAATTCTCAAAAACTAAAAGAAAATACAAAAAGTATAGAAAGCAAAAATATAGAAAGCAAAAGTACAAATAAAGATAATTTGGATAGATTAAATAGGATAAACTCAAAAGATGACATTTCTAAAATTGATATTAGAAAAGATATTGATAATAGATTAATTAATGGAAATATTATGAATGATGATAATAATAAAAAGCAATTTAATGATTTGAGTGATTTATCTAATTTGCTTACTGATTCTGAAAAAAAAGAATTACAAATAAAAGAAAAGCAAAAGCAGAAAGAACAAAAAAAGTTTGAACATCAGAGTGTAAAAGTTGAAAATAATAACAAAAGAAATAATGATGAAACGAAATCTGAGGATTTTGATTTCTTTCTAAATAAATTTTCTAAATAAATTTTCTAAATAATGCTCAAATAACTTTTTAAATAAATAATGCAATAAATATTAATTAATTTTGCTAAAAGTGTAACTTTTGTTCTATAAATTTGTCTTTTGTAAAAGTAAGTTGTTATTTTTAAATATTAATTT
>JBDNHS010000442.1:0-6970 GCA_041688685.1 Kapaibacterium sp. (SeqCode) | reverse complement strand
TTTGATGAAAGAGAATATAAAATGTGTAGTCATGGATTTCTTTGAAAAAAGCTAAAAAGGGTGTAATTGAGTGCAGTATAAAACAAAAAATCCTTAAGTTATGATTACTCATATACTTAAGGATTTTTATTTGTACTCGGAGGGGGACTTGAACCCCCACGAGGTTGCCCTCACAGGATTTTAAGTCCTGTGCGTCTACCGGTTCCGCCATCCGAGCACAACAACTTTAAAAATTATTTGTTTAATTACTTCGTCAAAAAACAGAATACAAATTTAAGAATATTTTTATATTCTACCAAATTATTTTTTATATATTTTAATAATATTTACTTTTAAAAATAATTTATATAATTTTAAGTTGTTTGCAACATAATATTTATTTTTACGTAGTCGTTACAAGTAGAATAAATATATGAATGTAGAAGTATATTTAATTTTACAATACTATCATACAACCAAATACAGGTTCTATATTGTTTTCAATTTCTACAAGATAATAAATTTTAAATTTATCAATAAGGGATGTAGTTATGAATAAGAAATCACAAAAAGTCTCTGAATCATATTATTTAGAACATAGTATAATTTCAGGGAGAATGACAAAAACAATGTCAAAAACGATTAATGCGTTTCTGGGTGCATTTATAGTCTTATTTGCAATTTCTTGCTCATCATCGCCTAACGTGGTTAATAATTATTACATAAACGGCAAAAAAGTAAATTCTAAAAATTTACCAAGCGAACACATCGCTCAAAATGATTCTACAAAACAAGTTAGTAATTCTACAGAGACTTGGGTCAATCCTTTGAACAATAATAATAATAATGCTACAAGCTCAAATATTCAAAATAAAGCTAATGATACCATAGATAACAGCGTTTACAGTAGTGAAAATGAAGATTCCGAAAGTTTAAACATATATGGTGGCAATGTAGTTATTAATAATTCATCACGCTATGTAAATAGAAACTACGTACCAGTAATTAATCCTTGGTGGAATAATTGGTCAGCGATTTCTTATGGTCCTTTTTATGGTAGTGGTTTTAGTTTTGGCTCGCCTTGTGTTGTTTATGATTGGTATTCGCCTTGGTATAATTATCACCCCTATTATGGAAATTCTTGGGCTGGAATACCTTCTTGGGGTTATTGGTCTTGGTGTCCGCAGCCATTGTATTCTTACTTTCCGAGACGATTGAACGGTAATGTATACAGAAACTATTATCCAGATTATGATAACTATCGTTATGGTAATATGTCAAATAGAAATAATTATGGTTCACGAAATGAATCTTATGGCTATTCTAATAATACAATAGGAAATTCTCGAAATAATACTACAAGTATTTATAAAAATTGGAATTCTAATTCAATTAATAATAATAATCAGAATAATTCTTCAAGCAGAAATGGTGTTATAAAATCTAGTTATGTTTCTGAAGTACCAAGTTCACGAAATGGAAATGTCTATAATTCTAATAGAAATGACAACAATTCAGTCAATACTGGGAATAATAGTTCACGAAACATTTATGGTGGTAATAGTGGATTGGGTAATACCAACGGAAATGTAGGAAATAGTAAAAACGGTTCTAATAGTACTAATGACAATAATTCTAGTAGAAACAATAATAAAAGAGATACAGAAAATAACGAAATATTTAAAAGTAGAGATAACAAACCTTCTCCTAGAAATAATACACCTGTAAGACCACCGTCGAACAATGATGTAAATAAAGGTTCTAGAAATAATGGAGGAAATTCTGTTAATCCTATGCCAAATAAAAATACAAGTCCACCTGTTGTTGCACCATCAAATAATGGTGGTAGTTCAAGAAATGGAAGAAGGTAAATATATAAAGAATTGAAATACTAAATTAAATTTAAAAGAAGTAAAATATTTTTTTATTTTACTTTTTTTGTTTTAAAAATATCTATAGTCATATCAAATAAACTTTATAAATAAGATACTATATGGTACTTTATTTGCTAAAATTTCCTTTATGAGTAATTAAATTAATTTAGATTAAAAACTAACTTTAAAAAAATTATAAGACTATTTTCATTAAAATAATGTTATAATTTTAAGATTATTTGTTTAGATTAAAATCATTACTTAAATTGTAAATTAATTTTGTACAACTTTATGTACAGTTATCAACATTTTAAACAAATTATTGAATATTCTATTATATTTGTTTAATTTTTTGATAAATTTATTATTTAAACAAAAAAAGCATTTTATGAGAATTACATCGATATCAATTACAAATAAATATATTTTATTATTATTAAGTTTTATTATTTTAAATACCTCTATTTCATTTTCTAATGAAAAAAGTAATGAAATACTAAAAACTAAAATTAAATTAAATAATAATTTATTTCCAGATAGTTATTCTGAGTTAGACGATGAAATAACATTACAAAATTTAGAAACCGAAGGTGTAGATAAAATTATATCTGAAGCCAGAAAAAAATTCTACCAGGGTGTTGATTTCAAAAAAAAGAGAGATACAATTTCTGCAATTTTATATTTTGATAAGTCCTTAAGCCAATTAAACACATTGATTTCTGTTCCTGATATAGATCAAAATGATAAGTTTTATGATTTAACTCAACAAATCTTTGAAGAATACGAGTCGTTAGTGAATAATTTAGATGATTTTGATGAAAACACTCCATTATTTGTAATCAGAGATAAATTCTTTAAAGATTTAGAAAAAACGAATATTCCACTCACTACAGGTTTGGAAATTAAAGACAAAAAGTTAACTTCTTCTTCAAAAACCATTGATGTTTTAACTCAACCAAATAAGTTACGAATCCCAATGGATCAAAATGAATTCGTTTTAAAAAATATTCAATATTTGACTCAAACAAAAGCAAGAAAATTCTTTACAAAATGGTTAGAAAGAAGTACACGTTATTTACCAATACTTAAGCAAATTGCAAAAGAAGAAGGAATGCCAGAAGAAATTATTTATCTTTCTATGATAGAAAGTGGTTTGGACCCCAATGCAGTTTCTAAAGCTGGGGCTGTAGGTTTGTGGCAGTTTATGAGACCAACCGGATTAGATTATAGTTTGAATACTTCTGGCTCTAAATGGATTGACGAAAGAAGAGACCCAAGTAAAGCTACTAAAGCTTCAATGAAATATCTTAATGATTTGTATAATATGTTTGGAGATTGGCATTTAGCTTTAGCATCTTACAATTGTGGACAAGGAAGAGTTGCAAAAGCAATCAAAAGATCAAATAAAAAGAATCCAAATTATTGGGATATCAGAGATATTTTGCCTTTAGAAACAAGATTTTACGTTTCACACTATATTGCTACAGCAACAATCGCTATGGATCCTCAATTTTATGGTTTTTCGTTTGATTCTTTGAATTTTCAATCATTGTATGAATACGACACATTTGAATTAAAAGAACCTATAAATTTAGATGCAATTGCAAAATGTTTAAATACTGATATTAATTTAGTTAAAGCATACAATCCAGAATTAATAAAACAATCAACACCATTAGATATACCCTCGTATAAATTAAAAATTCCTAAAGGTGCATTTAACGATTTCGCTGGTAAATTTTCAATTTTGACTGATGAAGAAAAAAGACCTTGGATTACTTATGAAGTAGGAAAAAGAGAAACTATAAGTTCAATTGCTTCAAAATTTAAAATTTCAGAAGAAGATATTATTTCTGTTAATGAATTTTCAAATTCAAGAGCTAAACTAAAACGTGGTGCTGAATTAAGATTACCAGTAACTGTTGAACAGTATAACTTAGCTATGAATACACAATCTATAAATAGTGAATACCCACTTGATGGTAGCAGTGATGTATTTCATATTGTCAAAAAAGGTGAATCATTATTTTCTATATCTCGTAAGTATGGTATTAGTTTAATTGAATTAAAAACTTTAAACAATTATGAAGAGAAAAAAGAAACTGTAACTTTGGGTCAACAATTAATAATTGCTCATAAATCTGACATTAATAATTCAATCTTTAAAAATGTAAAATCAGTACCAAATCCTAATAATATTAGTGAAGATAAAAAATTAACCCATAAAGTTAAAAAAGGGGAAACATTAGCTAGAATTGCTGATTTATATGGTGTTACAATTAATGACTTGAAAATTACAAATAAATTGAAGTCAAATAAGGTAAATGCAGGTGTTGAATTAATAGTTAATTCCGAAAATTTAGCTGATGATAATAAAAGTAACAAAAAGCTTAATATCAATAAATTATCTACAAAAAGTTCAAATGTTGTACATAAAGTTCAAAGTGGTGAAACTATTGGTATAATTGCTGCAAAATATGGTGTAACAGAAAATGAAATTAAATCAATGAACAGAGATGTAATTGAAGGAAATACAATATTTAGTGGAACAAAATTAAAAATTGCTTCAGATGATAATAAAGGTTCGGCTGAGTCTATTAGTTCTAAAGTCAATAAATTGCCAAACTATTATACGATAAGAAATGGTGAAACGTTAACTTCCATCTCAAGAAAATTTGGTATTTCTATCAATAATATACTAAATAAAAATAAAAGTTTAGAAGAAAACAAAATTATTATAGGTCAAAAAATTAGATTACAATAAAATTGAATTTCGCTTAATATAATTAGAATATTTAAAAAAAGGTCAAGTAATGACCTTTTTTTGTTTTTGATATTTAATTTGAAGCTTAAATTAATCTTCAAATTGGTTTGGTGGCAAAGTTTTTATAATATCCAATATAAAGTTCGCACCATTAATTAATTCTTCTTTGCTACCTTTATTAGATACTACAAAATCTGCTAAACTTACTTTTTTTGAATTTGTAAATTGATTTTTTAATCTGTTTTTAAAATTATCTTCATTAAATGTTTGATTAAGTTTATTCCTTTCAATAACTTTTTCTTCTGGACAATCTACAGCAATAATATAATCATAACCTTCAAAACTTCCTGTCTCAAACATTAAGGCGCTTTCTACAAATATTATTCTATTTATGTCCTCTACATTTTCTTCTATTTTAAATATTCCTTCACAAATATTAATTATATTTTCAATGACAAAAGGATGTACAATTTGATTTAATTTATCCAATTTAGTTTTATCATTAAATACAAAAGAAGAAATATGTTTAGAATTATATAAGTTATTTATATAAGATAATTCCCCAAATTCTTTAATTATTTTATTTCTTATTTCTAAATTACTTTCAATTAATTCTTTCGCTAAATTATCTGTATAAATTACATTATATCCAAGATTTTCAAAATGTTTGCAAATTGTAGACTTACCACTTCCTATAATACCAGTTATACCAATTACTAATTGTACTAAATCCAAATAAACCTCCTACTTTCTTCATAAATTTCTAAATAACTATTTATTAGCATTCAAAATATATCTAAATTCTTAATAAACACCAAATGATTTTTTATTTTACCATTTATTTCAGCATAATGTTCTAATTTTGTAAAATATTCAAATTTATTATTTAAACAAAATTGTTTTGATTTTCCATTGTCAATTGGTACAAAAGAAACTAATTGTTTTAAAAAAATATCTTCGGAGTTTTCAGAATGTAAGTAATCTAAAAGATGATTAAATACTTTACTCATTATTCCTTTTGAAGCATAATCTTTATCAATCTCATAAGAAATTGCAGCATAATAATTACTCATACTTATATTATACAATGAGATATCACCTATTATTTTTATTTCTTCTAATTTTGACGAATATTCATTTATTAATATATTTTCTTTATTCTTAAAACCATTATCAATTATATAAAGTCTTAAGCCAATTTGTTTCTCCCTCTGAAAAATCTCATTTTCCAAAATATTATAAATATTATCTACTGCATAAAATTCTTTTGACCTTTTAGGCAAAGAATTTTTAAAATGAGAAAAATTTGATAAATAATACTTACTTATACTACAAACATCAGTTAAAGTTAAGTATTTGATAGTAAAATTATCAATATTTAGTTCAAAATCAGGAAAAAATATCTTTTTCATTAAAAAAAATATAAATATTTGAAAATTATTCTTGTTTTTAATTACAAATATACTTATATTTGTATTCATCATTAACGTGGTATTTAAAAATATTATTTTAATCAAGAAAAAAACAAAAAAAGGCCACATCGTCTAACGGTTAGGACACCGCCCTTTCACGGCGGCGATACGGGTTCGAATCCCGTTGAGGCTACAAATAAAAATCCTTAGGTATATGAGAGAAATCATCACCTGAGGATTTTTTGTTTAATGTTGCACCGATTTGGACGCTTTGTCCCTTTTTTACACTTAAATTTCCTACTTTATTATTAAGTAAATTGGGATTATGGGTGGGTTTCAATTCATTCTTCTAAAAAACACAGAATAAAATATGTAATATTTACATAATTAAAGACCACATTACCCTTATATTATTGTAATTATTTCATCAACCGCTGGGTAAATCTGACGGTTGATTTTTGTTTTAACTCCTCTCAAACTTCTTCTCTCATCATTCCAAAATCGTATTAATCCTATTTAAATCAAGGTTCAATACAAATACCATCAAATCCAAATATTTTTTATTATATTGTAGAATTGAATTCATAAAAAATGAAAAAAGTATGAAAAAAACTCAGTTTTTAATATTTTTGTTGTTTGTAGCGATGACTCAAATGACTTTTGGGCAGGGGATTAATATCTTTGATATAGATACCACCAATTACCCAACAATCAAAGCAAAATTCTATGCTTTTGACAAAGATGGCAATCAAGCACGACCAAGTGCATCAGAGCTATCAATAACCGAAGATGGAGTGCCGAGGACAATAACGGGTGTGAGTTGCCCTGCTTCAAAGCCTCCATTAGCATTATCCAGTGTATTAGTTATTGATGTAAGCGGATCCATGAGTGGTGGTAATATTAATCTTGCAAAAGTTGCAGCAACTACATGGGTTAACGCG
>JBDNHS010000441.1:0-9384 GCA_041688685.1 Kapaibacterium sp. (SeqCode) | reverse complement strand
ATTGATAAATAGAGAATATACAATTATCGGAATTGATGGCGGTGGAACACATACTCGTGGCTTATTATATAGAGATAATGAGATAAAAGCTACATCTAAAGCAGGTACAACAAGGATTGGCGCAATTGGGGTGGTCGAGAGTTGTGAAAGGTCATTGAATATGATAATTGATTTGTGTGCACAGGCAGATATTGAGATTAATGAAATTGATGCAGTTGTAATTGGAGTGGCTGGAGTTTGGCTCGAAGAAGAGAAAAAAAGATATGCAACTCTAATCAGAACACTTGCAAGAGGATATAATGTAAAAATCACTGACTTAAAAGTCTTAAGTGATGTAGAATTAGCACTCGAAGGAGCATTCAGAGGTGAACAAGGTATCGTTACCATAGTTGGTACTGGTTCTATCGCTCTCGGTAATCCAGCCAAAAAAAGTTTGGTAAGATGCGGCGGTTGGGGTATCGAATTAGATGATGAAGGAAGTGGAGCATGGATTGGGAGAGAAGGCTTAACGGCTGTTGTAAGAGCTTTGGACGGTAGAGGTAAATTTACAAAACTAACAGAAATAATAGCTGATATTTCCCCTATTATTGATTTGAAAGAACCAAGAACGATTGTAAAAGCATACAACGAAGGTTCATTTCAATATCACACACTGACGCCAGCTGTGATGAGATGTGCCGATGAAAATGACCCAGTTTGTTTAGAGATTATCCAAAGGTCAGCCAAGCACTTAGTTGAATTACCTATGGCATTAGAAAGACACTTCAAAACAAACACAGTAAATGTAACTTTGATGGGTGGTATTATTGATGCTGATACTTTATTAGCCAAATTACTTATTGAAGAGATTAGTAACATTGATAGATTAAAATTATATAAGCCACAGGGCAATGCTTTAGATGGTGCAATTAAAATTGGTATAGAAATGTTAAATGAATTAGATACTTAATTCAGATTATTACTTCTAATAATTAATTATAAAATACAATTCTATAGATTTTTTAGAAAATAAGAACAGTCATAAATATTATGGCTGTTCTTTTATTTTTTTATATATTCTTTGGCTTAAGATTTAGTGACAAAAGTGCATTTAAAACATTTGAGCCCAGATTGTAGGCAATTAATCAAAAATGCTGAACAAATCATTGATGTAAATACAATAGAAGACCCTACTTATATTGTAGTTACAAATTAATTTTGTATATTTGTGAGACTAATTATTTATTAATAATCAACGAATTAAAATTATAATTTTGTTATTGATAAAACTATTTATCATAAAACAAAGTCTTATTTAGAATTGATTTTTATTTAATTTATTAAACATTAAGAAACTTTATGAAAAAAATAATGATTTATTTTACTATTAGCCTTTTAACTTTATTCATGCTTTTAGTTGTTTACTTTTTCATAATAAAACATCTTGACAATAAAATTCAAACCAGTAATGAAGTATTAATATCTGAAAAAAATGAAGGTATTTCCAACTTTATTATTCCCACTCACTTTGTAGATGGTGAAAGATTTTACGTAAAATTGCCAATATCAAATAATGAGTTTTTAATGGCTTTTGGGGATACTGGCGGAGGAATAACATTTTTAGCACCAAATGCAATAAAAAAAGGCGACATTCAATCAAATTTAAAAATGGGAATTGTAAAAGGAATTATGCCAATTGAATATATTTTGTATAAAGATTTGGTTAAAAATAATAGTTTTCCTATTCCTAATCCTAATAACAAATTTATTATACGTAATCCATTTAATATTGTAACTAATCCATTATTGATGATTCCACCGATGGAAGATGAGTTAAAGTTTATGTTTAAAGTCCAACCAGAAATGGAGGCATTTTTAGGACAGACTTTTTTTATGGATCATTCTTGGACTATAGACTACCCTAATGAGCAACTTATGGTTAATACTCCAATATCTGATTCATTGATAAATCACCCAAATGTTCAAAAATTAGGATTCAAGAAAAATACAAATCAAGAAAAATTAAATGGTCATCCCAGCATGACTATCGAAATTGATGGTGAAACAATTGATGTATTATTTGATACTGGAGCGACTATGGTTCTTACTGAAGATGGAAAAAAGCAATTTAAAACTAACAAGAAGACATTAGCAGGTTCATTTATTGCTGTCTCTATTTTCAATAAATGGAGAAAAGAACATCCTGATTGGAAATATTATCCAAAAGCTGATTATGGAGGAGATGTCATAGAAGTACCGATTGTGAAAATTGGGAAATTTGAAGTAGGTCCTGTATTGTTTGTAGTTAAAAGAGATGAAGCATGGTCAGAGGGAATGATAAATACGATGGATAAAGTAGTAAAAGGTGCTATTGGTGGAACTTTTCTTAAGTATTTCAAAGTTACAATTGACTATAACACAGAATTGATTCAATTTGAAAGATAAGTAATCAGAAAGATGAGTTGTTGATTAAAATTAGAAATCAATACCCTTAGGGGAGCAAGAGCAATTCTTAGATAAGTATTTGAAAAGTAAGTAAGGATTAATTTGTATTATAATTATAAGTTTGCTACCATTGGTTTGAAATACTTAAGTGGGAATTAATTATAGATTAAAATAATCCACTTTCTTTATTGAAATGAGTATTTATTACATATTTTTTATTTTCTTTTATAATAAACTCTCTTTTTTCTAATTTGTTGAAAATAGTTCTAATATTTCTTTTAAAATTATCAAATGTTCTAACATCAATAATATTTGGGTTAGCATTAAAATATAAATTGTTCCCAATTTGAGAAGCAGAAACTGTTTTAATTTTACTATATTTATTAATTTTATAAATATTTTTTAGACATTCTTTATAATTATTAGATAATTCAATGTAAAAGTTACCAAATATTTCTATTAATTCATTACTAAAATCTTCTTTTAATAATTCTCTATGCAGAATAAATATTGGTGTAATTGATGTACTTTCAGAGTGTTTGTATATAAGACCATATTTTTCTAAAGATTTTATGGCATCAAAATGATTATTATCTGGAGTGAGTAATATTGTATATCGATAATTTTCATTTTCTTTTTCAGATTTATAGAGATATGCTAGAATATGCTTTTGAGCATCAGATAACTCTTCCCCATTAGTAAGGTTTTCTATAAATCCTGAAAATATGGATAACAAATTTTCTATTTTGTCATCTAATAGTTTCCCACTTTGTATAACCAAAGTAATATCATTTTCATCTCTAAATTTATAATAAGGAATATCAATTTTATCATTTAGGCATTCATTAACTAATGTTGCCATTCCAATACCTTTACCCTCATACTTATTGAAAACTTTCAGAACATCAGCTAATTTAGGGTTTACAGGTTTTTGGTTGGGATTAATTCTTCGTAAAGGTATTTCAATATCAGTCTTTTCTATCAATAATGATTTTTTAAAACCGCCAGGATTTCTAATTTCTATTCGATTTTGTGGATATATATCTATATTTATAAATCTATCAATTGTATAATCTCTATGTGCAAGTGAATTATTTATACATTCTCTTATTAAATCTTCAGGGTATTCGGGTAAACTTGTTCCACTTTTTTCAGAACTAATTCCAACTTGAATATTTTGATAAATAAAATTAAAACTATTTTCTAATAATGGCAATATATTATCTCTAAACACTTTTTTATTTTGAGCAATGTTTATTGGTGAATTTACAAAGCAATCTACTTGACATCTATTACCTAAATAATCTCGTGGATGTTCACCACAGACTAACATACCAAGAATTGTTGGCTCTTCATCAGCTGTTATAAACGTTTTTCTAATTAAAAATGATTTTGCTGATTCAATGTCTGTTTTGTTTGTTTCAATTTTGAATTCTTTATTTATCCAATAAATATAGTCGTTTAATTTATCAACTGAAAGATTATTTATAGTAGTATTTATTACAGGCTGTAGTTCTTTTCTAAATTTACTTTCTATTTTATATTCCTCTTGTGCTTCAATTTTATTCCTATCAATTGGATGATCACCTTCCAATTTGCGTTCATAAGCTTCAAACTTATTTTCCTTGTTATTTATAAATACAAATTTAATCTCGTTAGGTAATTTTTCAACATAAATTAATAAAATACGACCTTGTAAAAAATTTTCAATTTTAAATTTTATAAATTCAGATATATTAATGGGTACTCCTTTAATATCAAACGCCGTAGTTTTTTCTAAGATTTTGATACTTTCTTCAAAATTGCTATCATATCCATTAAATATATACTTTTTATTCTTTTTATCTTCTTTAATTCCAATCATTATAATTCCATCATTAGTGTTCAAAAATGAACAGATAGTTTCTTTAATTGATTGATATTCCTCATCTCTTTTACTTGCAGGTTGATTTTTTAATTCAAAAGTTTCTGTCTCAATACTCTCATAAATATCATTATTTATATAATATTCTAATTTTTGAATTATTTTTTCAACTATTTTCATAAAATTATTTGTTTTTATCTAATTTTTAAAATTATTTACTAATTCCATTTTTCTGTTACTCTAAATAATTTCTACAAAAATACTATATTTATTGGATAATAAGAAAAATATTTTTTAATATTTCTACAAAAATAAACAAAAAAAATGGAGAATGTATATTCTCCATTTTTTTTAAGTTGAGTGAGATATTTGAGTTAGTAGCAATACTTTATTTGTATTGTCTCAAAAACTCTAATCTATCTTGAAGCTTTTCTACTGGTACCAATAACTGTTCTTTGCTCAAAATAGCTTGTTGTTGATTAGTAAATACGATATCATAATCTTTACTCATTACAATCGCTTCCTCTGGACATACATCTTCGCAATACGAACAATAAATACATCTTAACATATTTATTTCGAATATGGCAGGGTATCTTTCTTTGTCTTTACTTGTGTCTGCAGCTTGCACTTCGATAGCCAAAGACGGGCATACCCTAGAGCATAAACCACAAGCAACACATCTTTCACCAGATTCTTCGAGCACTAATACTGGTCTTCCTCTATATGAGCCTTTTGGTTCAAATCTTTCTTCAGGATATTGTCTTGTAAATTTTGGAAATTTCACCATTTGTTTGAAAGTAACTCCCAAACCTCTAACTATTTCTGGTAGATATAATCTTTCCCAAAAGTTTAGTCTTTCCGCTTCAGTATTTTTAGTAATATTCATATTAAATTTGACTCCTTAGAAGGATTTTTTAGTTTTTTATTTAGAATTTAAGAAATAAGTAAGAAATTATAAAGATAAAACAATAAACAATGCCGTAACAAATACATTGATAATAGCAGTAGGTAATAATATTTTCCAGCCAAAACTCATTAATTGATCATATCTAAATCTTGGAATTGACCATCTTACCCAAACAAAGAAGAATAAAAATGCAAACAACTTAAGAGTAAACATACCAAATTGTGCAAGTGCCAATGTTATCGAACCTTGCTCCAGCCCTATAAGTTCGTGAGAAAATGGTAAACTCCATCCACCAAAATACATCAAAGACATAAATGCAGATGCAGTAGCCATATTTGCATACTCAGCCAAAAAGAACATACCGAACTTCATGCCAGTGTATTCTGTGTTAAATCCACCTACTAACTCGGGTTCTGCCTCTGGTAAGTCAAATGGTGCTCTATTAGTTTCTGC
The DNA here is from genome assembly GCA_041688685.1 of Kapaibacterium sp. (SeqCode). Taxonomy (GTDB): domain Bacteria; phylum Bacteroidota; class Ignavibacteria; order Kapaibacteriales; family UBA2268; genus JBDNHS01. The sequence continues at coordinate 3,733 of JBDNHS010000441.1, read as the reverse complement.
AAAAGCAGATGTAAGGAAAATTAAAAATCCAATAGGTTGAATCCAAACATTCCAGTAAAGAATACTACCAGCCTGACCTCTAACAATATCATTTATGTTTACAGACCCAGCAATCAAAACAACTCCAATCAATGATAATCCCATTGCTAATTCATAAGAAATCATTTGTGCCGCAGCACGAAGACCACCTAATAACGAATATTTGTTATTTGATGACCAACCAGCAAGGGTAATACCATAAACTCCAATTGAAGTAACTGCCAAAATATATAATAAACCAATATTAATATTAGGGGCAACACCCATGTGGATAGTTCTTCCATTAAGTTCGAAACTATCAGCGAATGGAATTACTGCATAGACCGCAATAGCTGCAACTAACGAAATAAATGGAGCTAATCTGTGGAAGTTTTTACTTGCAGCACTTGGAATAATATCTTCTTTCATAAATAACTTAACTACATCGGCAAAAGGTTGTAATAAGCCAAAAGGTCCTACCCTATTTGGTCCAACTCTATTTTGTATCCAAGCCGATACTTTTCTTTCTAACCAAACTTCCGCTGCTGCCAAAGTCAGTACCATCGAAACAACCACAGTAACTTTGATTACTGCTTCTAATAAAATAGCTAAAATTGTTTGAGTTTCCATAATTGTAGTTTTAAATTGTTTATTTTTTATTTTTATTAATTTTAGATTTTCTAATAATTGAGAACAAACAATTTAATTTGGTTTTAATACGTGTGAAACATAATTTACTTTTTTCGAATCTGGTTTATTTGCTTTACCTAATTGAATACCTTGATATTCATCTAACAAACTGTATGTAAGTCCTTTGAAATTAGGAATATTTTGTTCAATTTCTGTGAACACATCTTTTGAAGATTTATAATTCCAAATTGCACCCATCATATTTGCTATTACTTGTAATGCTTTCCAAGATTGTTTACAATTTCTGTGTTCGTGACTTGTCCATCTGTCATTATATGCACCAAATTTATCAAGTCTGCTCATTTTCATACCCATATATCTTACATTTTCTTTAGTAACAATAAATGGTTTTAGATGCTGAACACGTTTTTTGATATTAATATAAGTTCCATCAACTTCTGCAAAAGTAGAAGCAGGTAACACTATATCAGCCATTTCAGTCAAACTGCTGTGGTTGTATTGCATTACAATTTTTACAGGTATTTGTTTGATCATATCTAATAAATTAGGATGGAATCTAAAGTCTTCTTCCATTATAATTATAGCCTTAATTACGCCAAACTTTACTTTTTCTTCTAAGTTTTTGAAATTAACACTACCAGATTTAATACCCATTTCTACTAAGCCAGTAGTATTTGGATTTCTATCTCCAGAACTCAAGAATCCATCTTCGAATTTTTCATCGAAATGATTCAAATAATCAATATTATTTGTTTTGATTATATTTTTAGCAAATTTATTTAAGATAAAATTATCTTCGTTTGTAGCTCTTGAAGAAGCAACAACAAAAATTTCGTTACTATTATAATTTGCAAGAGTAGTAGCAACTAAATTCGCAGCTATATCCCAAGAAACATTTTGTGATTTGCCATTACTATTAATAACTGGCTCAGTAACTCTATTATTATTTACAAATTCAAAGTGATTTAATCTTTGATCATCAGTAAGCCAATAGTGATTAACATTCATATTTGCGTTGGGTTCAACTCTCAAAATTTCATTATTTCTGACACCAACTGTAATATTATTACCAGACCCATCAGCAGGCGTTATAGAGTTATTAAAACTCATATCCCACACTCTTGCCTTAAATCTAAAGTTTTGGCTTGTAAGGGCACCTACAGGGCAAATTTCGATGACATTCATAGAGTATGGATTATCAAAAACAGTTCCGTCAAACAATTCAATAGTAACATGATCTCCCCTTTGTACGAAAGTCAATACATCTTGTTTGGCTACTTCTTGAGCATAACGAATACATCTTGAGCAAGAGATACATCTCTCTGCATCAAATATTACATTAGGACCCCATACTTGTCTTTTTTCTTTATGATTTTTCTGTTCATTAAATCTACTTTCACCATTTGAGTGAGTAAAAGCATATTCTTGCAATTTACATTCACCAGCTTCATCACAAATAGGACAATCCAAAGGGTGATTTATCAGCAAAAATTCCATAACTGCTTCTTGGGCGGCTATTGCTTTTTCACTTTTACTTCTTATAACCATTCCATCAGAAACAGGAGTAGCACATGCAATCTGTAACTTAGGGAAAAAACTAATTACTTGTTCACCATTTTCATCAACTTCTATTTCACCACTTGGCAATCTTTTGGGATTACCAACCTCGACCAAACACATTCTACAATTGCCAGCCACAGTTAGTTCTGGATGCCAACAAAAATGAGGTATTTGCAACCCATTTTCGTATGCAGCTTGAATAATTGTTTTGCCAGGTGACGTTTCTATTCTATGGCCATCTAATATAATTTGTGGCATAAATAATTGCTCCCTAAAACTTTATCTTTTGATTTCTAACTAATAATTTTAATTATTTTTTTTGATATTTATGATTAAATTCAATGCTAATTACATAAATATCTTTATATTTTTAGATATTTTAATATCTCAATATGCAATTTACAAAAAAAACAAAAAAATTTATTTATTTTTTATAATAAATTGCTAAAAATATTAAATTCGTTCATTTTTTATAGATTTTTATTTTTATTTTAATGTTTTAACATAAATAATCAATAAATATTCTAAAATTATTCAAAAAATTAATTTCTAATTAATTTAAAACTTCTAATTTGGATTCTATTTCTCGCCAAATTTTTTGACAAGGAAAAATATTATTATTAAGTTCATCTCCAATAATCAAAGAATCAATATTATATTTTTCAAAAGATTTAATTGAGTACAAATCTTTTGAGTTTTTGATAAAGTTCTTTATCGTAAATCTTAAATTTTTGCTTTTGATAAAACTAACTTTATCAAATATATCTATAAATAAATTCTCTAATTCATCTAAATTAATATATTTTATATTATTGAAATCAAGAATTATTCTTAAATTTTTATAATTCTCAAATTTTTTAAGCATATCAAAAAGACTTCCGTTATATAATTTAGTTTTTTCTAATTCATATAATATTGAAATTTTATTAGTTCCGTAGTCATCTAACAAAAATTTTATTAATTCTATGTTTGATAAATCTGTATTAATTTTAGTTGAAATTCGATAAACACCCAAATCAAGAATTTTATCTACGTCTATTGATTTTTTGATATTTATTTCCAATTGGATTGGAATATCAGTATTTTTACATAAATTTTCGATAGTTAATAAATTTTGGTTATGATTAATCAACTCATTATTAACGTCATATTCCAAATCAAAATAATTATTGTTAAAAATCAAATTATCATAAGAATCTAAATCAACTATATTTACACTTTTCGCATTTTCCCTTCTAATTAATTTAATTAGTTCTTCGGGATTACAACTCAAATAATTATAATAACTCTCTGTTCCATTCTCACCATTTATGATTTCTGAACATTTACCATTTTTGAGATCAATATTTGGAATCAATAGTATCATATTGAAATTCTTTGAAAATTAAGTTAAAAATTAGTTGATATTTTTTAGTTAATGTTTTTTAGAGATAATTTTATTAAAGTTTCGACATTATCAATATTTGCATTTGTTTTGATGATGTTGCTAATTGTTTTTTCAGCT
>JBDNHS010000440.1:0-3436 GCA_041688685.1 Kapaibacterium sp. (SeqCode) | reverse complement strand
TATATTGCTGCACATAGTGCAGAAGCAGAAAATGATAAAGTCTATGATGAAATGTTAAAGGAATTTGAAGTTTTAAATAATAAATATGGTATTGGGGATAATTATAATAGTAATAAATCAAATAATTTGGCAAATGATAATAGTTCAAGTGAAGAAATAAATGAAGATTTAAGTGATTTAAATAAAGATGGTAATTTAAAAAGTAATAATAGTAGTAGTAATTCAAATGATCAAAAATTAACTCCATTTTTGAATTACAGAAGAAAAGTAAGCAGATATTTCGAAAATGAAAACTATAATGAAATTATAGATGAAACTAATAAATTTGTAAATGACAATTCTTTGAAGGAATTAGAAAATATAGAATCAAATTCTTTTTTGATTAGAACTTATACAAATTTGAATGATTTCGCCAGTGCCAAAACGATTATTGACCAAACAAATAAATTACTGAACAAGAACTCTAATAACACAATTGCTGAATGTTTTTATCTAAATTCTGTCGCGGTTTATTATTTTGAAATCAAAAAATACAATCAGTCATTAGATACATTACAAACTGCAGCAAAAAAGTCTTTAAAACTTCCTTTAGAACTAAAATTATTAACTTTAATGAACATAAATAATTTATTAAAAGTTATTTCTCCTGACCAAACTAAAAATTACCAAAAAGTAATTGATAAATTAAAAACTCGAGTAACAATTAAATTATAATTTAATGTTTGAATAAAAATGTTATTTTTGCGTTTTATTCGTTTAATGTATTCGTAATTTAAATAGTAAATTTTAAATTTATTATTATTGGTAAATTTGTTCGATAATCTTTACTATAATTTTGCGTTAATATAAAAGTTAATTCTAAAACTAATTTTTACGTTAATTTTTAAAAAATAAAAATCACACAATGTATATTTTAAATAGTCCTAAATATAATAAAAATCAAACTATTATTAATTATAATTCTTTTAGCAATTTTAAATCTAACTTATATTCTCTTTTAAATTATCTTTTAAATTATCTTTTAAAGACTCGATTATACTCTTTTGTTTTTGTATTTATATTTTTTTCATTTTTTAGCATAAATTTATTTGGACAGCAATTTACAACATTTGTGAACCCAAATCCAGTACAAGAAGGTGAATTATTTACGGTTACATTTGTTCTCAGAGCAGAAGGTAGTAATTTTAATCCTCCAAAATTTTCGAACTTTACTATTATATCAGGTCCGAGTACATCTTCTGAATATAGTTTTGTAAATGGTCGTACTTCTCGTCAAGTAAAATACACTTATACTCTAAAAGCAGATAAAAAAGGTGAGTATAATATAGACCCAGCATCGGTTAAAATCGAAGATGCAGTAATCAAATCTAATTCTGTGAAAGTAAGTGTTATTGAGGCTTCACAAGCAGTAAAAGAAAGAAGAAATAAAGAAGATGAAGAAAATAAAAGTTTGGCAGACCAAGCAAATAAAATTATAAGCGATAATTTATATGCAAAAGTATTTGTAAATAAAAGTAATGCTATTGTAGGCGAGCAATTGGTAGCAACATATAAAATATATATTAACGAGCAGTTAAATTTAGTTGATTTATCAATGTCTAAAGCACCTTCATTTATTGGTTTTTGGACACAGAGTTTTGATGAAAAACAATTAAATTATGATAGAGAAGTAATAAATGGATCAGCTTTCAAGGTAGCAACTGTAAAAAAAGTAGTGTTATTACCTCAAAAAAGTGGTAAATTAATAATTGATGCAATGGACTTTAAAAGTGTAGTAAGATTAAGAACTACCGGTGGAGGGGGCGGAAGACGAAATAATATGTTTAATGACTTCTTTAATGATAGTTACAAAGACTTTCCTTACACAGTTACAACTCAACCATACAATCTAATGGTAAAAGAACTACCAACAGCATCAAGTAACTTTAAAGGAGCAGTTGGGGAATTTAAAATAGAAGCTTGGGTTGATAGAACTGAAACAACTACAAATGACCCAATTACATTAAAAGTTAAAATCTCTGGTGTTGGGAATCTTAAACTTATTTCACCACTTGAATTAAAATTACCAACTGGATTTGAGTCTTACGAACCCAAAACAATAGATAATATTGATGTAAATCTTAATGGAATGAGTGGTAATGTTATTTTTGAGTATTTATTATTACCTCGCAATCAAGGAAAATTTAAAATTGAACCAATTAATTTCACTTACTTTAATAATAAAATAAATGATTACACAGATTTAGTTTCAGATGAATTTATTATTAATGTGAAAAAAGGAAAAGCCAGCGATAATAATATAATTAATAACTCTACAAATAAAGAAGATGCGAAATACTTAGGTCAAGATATTAGATTTATAAAATTAAACTCAAAATTAGAAGATGATGATTATTTTATTTTTAGTACTCTGCTTCATTATTTAATGCTTTTGACACCTGCTCTGTTTGGAATTGTATTTGCTTATTTCTACAAAAAAAATATACTAATTTCAAATAATTCTATTTTACTTAAAAACAAAAGAGCAAATAAAGTAGCATTAAATAGATTAAAATTAGCAAATAATTATTTGAAAGAAAACAAATTAGAATTGTTTTTTGATGAAACTAATAAAGCACTTTGGGGATATGTGAGTGATAAATTATCAATTCCTGTGTCTGAATTAAACAAAGATATAATTAGCAAAAAGTTGGTGGGTTTGAGTATAAAAGATGAAACAATAGTTATGTTAATAACTACTATTAATGATTGTGAATTAGCTAGATACTCAAATCTAAATTCATCTAAAAATCCACAAGATATATATTTATTTGCAGAAACTGTAATAACTGAAATAGAAGGAACATTAAAATAATGAAATTAACTAATTTTAATTTATTGCACAAATATATTTGTTTGATTTTTCTGATAAATATTATCTCTATTAACTTTAATTCTAATTCCGTTTTTGCTGAAGAATTAAATCAAAACACAAAAGTTATATTTGAAAAAGGTAATGATTTTTATAAAAAACAAAATTATATTGAAGCTATTAATAATTATAAATTATTAGCGGATAATGGAATTAAAAATGCAGACCTATTTTTTAATTTAGCTAATTCATATTACAAAAAAGAAGAAATCGGATTGTCTATCGTTTATTATGAAAAAGCTTTATTACTAAAGCCATCTGATGAAGATATTTATTTTAATTTACAAATAGCAAATTTAAAGACAGTGGATAAATTTAATACAGTTGAAGATAATCCAATTACAAAAAGTATAAACTCATTTATATACTCTTTTCATTCAAATACTTGGGTATATTTTAGTATTGGCTTATTAATTCTTACTATATCTTTTATAATTACGTTATTATTAGGTAACAAAAAAGTTAGAAGTCTTAGTTTGATTATGAGTATTTTAAGTCTAACAGCTTTTGTGATTTTTACATTTT
>JBDNHS010000439.1:0-2085 GCA_041688685.1 Kapaibacterium sp. (SeqCode) | reverse complement strand
TTAATTAAATAAAATAATCTAATTATCCATTATATTTATAAATGGATAATAAACTTTATATATTTTCTGTTTATATTATTTATAAAATCATCAATATATTTACATAATTACTATTTCATAAATAATAATCCCGCTAATCCTGACTGATATCTTAACAGATTATATTCTAAAGTTGATAGATTCATTGTAATCATTATTGTGTCTAAATTAGTGATTGTATTTAAACTTCCAAAAAATTGTAAAAATTTTTTCTTATCCAAAATTAATTGAATTCTAAAAGACTTATACATATCCATATTAATTGAACCTGTTGGCTGTAATTTTTCTGGTTCAAATGCAAAACTATAAACATTTATATTATTAGTTGGGTCGGCTCTTGTATTGTATTTATATTGATTTATTAATAGAGTAATACTATTATAATTATATGTGGTTATATTATTTGTGGTATTTACTATGTTATCGCCTGGATTATTAGGATTTGGAGAATTATTATTTGTTGTATTGATATTTGGTATTATATTTTTACTGGATAAAGGGTAAATTCCGTCTCTTCGTATTCCATCAATATAAAAAACTGTAGATAATATCATATTGTTAATGCTGGTCCCTTTATATTGTTGGTTTTCTATTAAATATCCATTTAGAAAAAAATCAATAGTCCAAAACATTTCTTTTATTAATCCATTTATATTGAAATCAAAGTCCACATAGAGAAAATCATCTGAATTATTGTACTGAGAGCTTATAGTTTTTGATATTGAATAATAATTATGTTTCTCAATTAAATTATCTTGTTTGTTTAATGTCAATCTTTTTCTTTCAGTTCTTTCTAATAATATAAAATCAAATAAAGTACTTGTATTAATTTGTTTGTTCGTCAAGAGCAGAGGTTCATTAATATAAAAACTTTTGATTAAATTATTACTACTATTTTTAATTCTAATCATTATATCTGAGTACATACAAGAAATAAGTGGTATTGCATTCATTCTATCCTTAAAAAAGAAATTTAATGGTAAGTATAACGATTTTTTATAAACTTGTAGAATATATGGTTTTATCGGACCCGGTTTTATAAAATCATCAGTACTTCCTATTCCTAACATTTGATTTAGTCCATCTAATACATTTAAATTAGTCATTAAATCTTTAATTATAATTAACATTTGATTACTTATTCTGTCCACTAATTCATCACTAATATATAATTGTAGTTCTTCGAGTAAATTTATCATTCCATTATTTGAATATAAACCTCCACTATCAATAGTTATTTTTTGCATCCAATTAGCTGGTATATCAAATAATGTATCGTACATCATACTTTTCATATTATAAATAGGTTGTGCAAGATTTGCATCTACTATATTAACTAACATATTTTGCCAAATTAAAATTTTATTATTAACTACGTATTTTTTATAAAGTAAATTATTAATATATTCAACGTCAATCGTAGAATCTGTACCAGTAAAGCCTTTCAGAGACATATTTAATTTTATTTTTTTAAATGAATCGTCTTTGTAAATCTGTTGTATGTTTAATATATTATCAAAAAAGATTATTATTTTTTGTGTCATCAATTCATTATCATATACAGTAAATAATAATTCATTAAGACCATCAAAAAATATGTTTGATTTTAATTTATCTACTGAATTAATATAATCATATATTTGAATATTGATATAGTTAATTAATTCATATATAAACGATTGTCCACTGTTAAACAAATATTGATTTAATATTTTATCCCATTTATTGAGAATATAAATAATCATGCAAATATAATAAAATAAAGTAATTAGCATATTATAATTTATTTTTTCAATTCCTAAATTATTAAAATTATCATATATCAATGTAAATATAGTTATTATGTTTTTATCATAATTATATGTTTTATTTGAAAAAATAGTGATTAATTGATATATAGAAACTTTTATTTCAGTATTATTCTTGTTAGTTCCTCCAAAAATAGATTTAATAACATCTAAATATTCACTAATTTTATTAATAATTGTATCAAATATTTTATCGATGTATTGAATATCTGATTTTAAAATTGAATAATTATAAACT
>JBDNHS010000438.1:0-3567 GCA_041688685.1 Kapaibacterium sp. (SeqCode) | reverse complement strand
TCCAGAATCTTTGCTATGGGCAGAGGCGAAGAAAGGCACTTCTGATATCTGTAATTCTTTGGTTCAATTAATTCTTACAATTGGTAAAGCACGAACTTTTGACAAAAGTAATCCACCGCCTTTTTTGGGTGCAATAGATAGCGAAAAAATTGCCTTTGTTCCTTATAGTGAAATTACAGAAATATTTTATGTTAATGATTTTAATTGGAATGTTGCTCCATCTAATTATAATACCAAAGAATTTTTGTTAATTCATGAAAAAGTCAAAAGTATAATTAAAGACAATACTTTAGTTTTTAAATATGATAGTGATGATGAAGAACTTAAAAATTTCATAAAGTTAAATTTTGTTGTCGGTAATTTTGGTATTAATAAAATTCGAATTGACAAAAACAACTTTATGATAATTTATAATAAGTGGCTAACTTCTGTAAAGCCAACGATTGCTGTAAGTTGGGATTTAACAAAAAAAATAGGTTTAATTGAAGGCGACTTTTATCTTGCAGATTTACTATCACAAGACAATATAACTTTGAAAGAAAAATTATATGTTATTCTTCAAAATGACAAATATATTTTAGACAGAAAATCAAATGATATGGGTTTGTTTACATCAAGTGAAACACAATTTAAAGATAACAAAGTAGCACATACTCAATTTTGGAATAAGTACGAACGTCCACCAAAAGAAGAATATAGGGATTATATAGTTAGTCGTAGGGATTTACTTCTACCACAAGATGTCCGTGAACGAAAAGGTAGTTTTTATACTCCACAAATATGGGTAGAGTTATCGCAAAAGTATTTAGCCGATGTACTTGGCGAAGATTGGCAAAATGGGCCAGATGGGCAAGATGGGCCAGATGGATATTATATTTGGGATTGTGCTGCTGGAACAGGAAATTTACTCAATGGACTTACAAATAAATACAATATTTGGGCATCAACACTTGACCAGCAAGACGTTGAGGTGATGAAAGACCGTGTCAAAAATGGTGCATATCTGCTCGAAGACCATATTTTTCAATTTGACTTTTTGAATGATGATTTTACAAAATTACCAATTGAATTACAAAAAATAGTAAACGACCCTGAAAAACGCAAAAAGTTAGTAATGTATATTAATCCTCCTTACGCAGAGGCAGCTTCATCTAAAACATTAAGTGGTACTGGTGCAAATAAAACAAGTGCATCAAATACAACGAAAATACATTTGTATTTACAAAATGCAGGATTAGGTAAATCAAATAGAGAATTGTTTGTTCAATTTTTGTTGAGAATATATATTGAAATCCCAGGTACAATAATTGCAAACTTTTCCAAAACAAAAATAATTCAATCCTCAAATTTCAAAAACTTTAGAAACTATTTCAAAGCAAAATTAGTTAAATTATTTTTATCACCTGCAACTACTTTTGATAATGTAGTAGGACATTTTCCCATTGGTTTTTTTATTTGGAATTCTTCTGAAAATGAAGTATTTGATTCTATTTCAGCAGATGTATATGATTCAAAGGCTAATAAAATTAATGATAAATTTCTTTTTAACTATGATTTGTTTCCTAAGGGATTAATTAATGATTGGCTAAAACAATATACAAACAAAAATAATAATGAAATTGCTTCCATGTGTTGCAAAGGAAATGATTTTCAAAATAATAATCTAGTCAATATTAATTTTACGCACGTATTAAAAGGTGTAGGCAATGCTAAAGGTATTACAAAATTCAAAATAAATTTATCTAATATAATACCTGTAAGTGTTTATTTTACGGTACGGCATTCAATTGATTCCTCTTGGATTAATGATAGAGACCAATTTTTATATCCTAATGATAATTGGATGATTGATACAGAATTTCAAAATGATTGTTTAGCATTTACTTTATTTTATGGTCAAAATAGAATATCTTCTAAAAATGGAACAAATCATTGGTTACCATTTACAGAGCAGGAAGTGGAAAGTAAAGAAAAGTTTGAAAGTAATTTTATGACCCAATTTATCAAAGGTAAATTGAAGTTAGATGATGGCGATAATAATATGTTCGGAGCAAAAGGACATCGTTCTACTCCACTTTTGTTTTCAGATGAAGCGAAAGCTGTATTTGATGCTGGGCGTGAGTTATGGTGTTATTACCACCAACAACCAAATATTAATGTCAATGCGTCATTATATGATATTAGGGAGCATTTTCAGGGACGTAATGCAAAAGGTAAAATGAACAACAAAAGCACCGACCTAAATTATACAAAGCTTATTGGAGAATTGCGAGATAAAATTAAACTATTAGCCCAAAAAATTGAACCAAAAGTATATGAGTATGGCTTTTTGAAGAAGTAGTTGGGTTATTCTTCTTCTTTATTCGAGAATACTTTTTTTGTATTATATTTTGCAATAATCACTGGTTATATTTGTCTGTGTTTGTGTAGATATTGCATATAGTATTGGTGTTTTATTGGTGAGAAGAATGTAGTGAACCCCACCCATAATCCTGTAAATTTTAAGATTGGGTTGGAAAATTAAGAGTAGGAAGTCGACCCGCCGGTCGTCTCTACATTTAAGAAAAAAGCGAAAAAGAGTGTTATTGAGTGCAATTTTTGAGATTGGGCAGAGAACCCCACCCATAATCCTGTAAATTTTAAGATTGGGTTGGGAAATTAAGAGTAGGAAGACGACCCGCCGGTCGTATCTACATTTAGAAAAAAGCGAAAAAGGGTGTAATTGAGTGCAGATTTTCCTGTTCTCACATTAAAAATAATATTAAAAATATGTAGATAAGTAAAAGTGGGGATGTGAACATAATACTATCAAATCTATCTAAAATGCCTCCGTGCCCAGGGATTAGATTTGAACTATCTTTGACTCCGCTATATCGCTTAAAGTGAGACTCCACCAAGTCTCCTAATTGACCAAATATACCTACAATTAACCCAAAACCTATTCCAAATAAGTAATTTATCTCTGGAATATAAAAATATAACATCAAAATAAAATAGATTATCGAACTTAAAAAGCCACCGATTGCACCTTCTACCGATTTTTTTGGGCTGTGTCTTTCAAATAATTTATGTTTGCCAAAAGACTTACCAACAAAATATGCCATCGAATCACAAATCCAAATTGAACTAATATGAATAAGTAATAATTTGCCCCAAACACTTGAATCAATAACATTATCATTAATTTGCAACGGCAGTAAATTGTGCATATATTCTCTAATAGAGCCAAATTCACGAATGAACAATAAACAGATAAATAATATCCCAACATACAAAAACCCGACTATACTAAACATATTATTTTCAATTGGCGTATCGGTATGGTCCCAAAGTTGGTATAAAAAACTAAATATCAATATAAATAGGGCATTCCCAATAAAAAATATCATACTTGCCACAAACTGATCATTCAATAATAGATAACCGGTAATCAATGTCATAATAAAATTGAATATTAGAAAAATATATTTGTAAGGTTTGAACCCTTTGTTTTCTATCATTTTGTAAAATTCATTCAATCCCATTGTGGAAATTATAGCAATAAAGAAAGTAAAAAATAATCCACCT
>JBDNHS010000057.1:0-2202 GCA_041688685.1 Kapaibacterium sp. (SeqCode) | reverse complement strand
TAAAGTGAGTTTATTTATTGATTTTTGGATATATTTTAATTGTTAATAGTATTTTCAATAATATTTTTATGATATTTTATTTAATTTTCGTATTTAATATCTTTAATAAAAAGTTGGGGGTGATTAGATCCATTAAAATTATTCATTTCTAAATTAAATAATATAGAAAATGGTTTCCCAGAGGTAATAATATTAATTTTATTTGCCAAACCATATCCAATAGCATCTATCACAAAATTATTTTGAAAAGCTCTAAATTTTAAGTTATTATTTCCGACAATTTTTACTCCATTTGCACTTTTTACATTTTTAGAATAAAAAACTGGTTTAGAATTTTGATATCCAAAAGGTGAAAAACTATTTAAAATATGGAAAAAATTTGGAGATAAATCATTTAATTTTAATTCTGTATCTATTGCTATTTCAGGAGTTAATAAGTCTGAAGGTATTTGTATTTTAGCTAAATTTTCAAATATTTCTCTTAACTCAGAAATATTTTCTTCTTTGATAGATAAACCAGCTGCATGCCTATGTCCACCAAATTCCAACATTAAATGTGAGGCTTTTTTGAGTGCAGAGTGCACATCAAAATTATTACAACTACGAGCAGAGCCTTTGGCTATTTTATCAATAGAAGTCATCAAAATTGTTGGTAGGTTAAATTTTTCAACTAAACGAGCTGCAACAATTCCAATAACGCCTGGGTGCCAATCAGCTTTATGAATAACTAATGCTCTTCTACCTTCTTTGATTTGTCTTTCAGCTATTTCAGTTGCTTCTTCAAAAGCCTGATAATCAAAAGTTCTTCTTCTTCTATTTTCTTCTTCTAATTGCTGTGCTATTGTAAATGCAGAATTTTCATCTTTTTGTACCATCATTTCAACTGACCTGAGAGCATCGCCCATTCTACCAGCGGCATTGATGAGTGGCGCAATTGCAAATACTATATTAGTTGAGTTTATATGTCCAATTTTGAGTCTAGTACAATGTAAAAGTCCTTTAAATCCAGGTCTTGGATTTGAGTTAATTAACTTTAGACCTTCACTTACAAAAACTCTGTTTTCACCTATCAATGGCACCATATCTGCAATTGTTGCTAATGCAACAAAATCTAAATATTCATAAGCTTTTTCAGGGATATTTAACTTTATTGTAAGTGCTTGTAATAATTTAAAAACAACACCGCAAGCAGCTAACTGTTTAAAAGGATAATTACAAGTTTCTAAAATTGGATTAAGTATTGTATAAGCATTAGGAATGTTTTCAGCAGGTTCGTGGTGATCACAAATGATCACATCTAAGTTCTTAGAATTAGAATAATTTACAGCATCAATTGAAGTTATACCAACATCGACTGTTATCAATAGTTTTGAATCGTTTGTGATGGCATTATTAATACTAATTTCAGACAGTCCATGTCCAAACTGATATCTATCAGGTATGTATGTATTAGCATCTACTCCAATTTCTCTGAAGAAATGGAGTAAAATTGCAGCACTTGTAGTACCATCCACATCGTAATCACCGTGAATCCATATTTTTTCTTTTCTATTTATAGATTCTATAATTCTATCAACCGCAATATCCATATTATTCATTAGGAACGGGTCGTGAATTTTAGAAGGTATAGGTTCAAAAAAATCTACGGCTTCATTTTCAGTATTTATACCTCTATTGACTAACACTTTGGCTAATGTTTTTGGTATTTTGAGAGTTTTACTTAGATTAAGGACAGTTTCTTCATTGCTATATTCTTTAAAGGTTCAACGATAATTCAATAGATTTAACCATTATTAATATTATTTCTACAAAAATAATACATTTTTGCAAATTAACAATAAAAGTGTGTAATTTTTTACACATATTTTGAATCTTATTCACTTTTTTTCAAATTTTTTAATTTTTTTGTTAAAAAAGTCAAAATATTATTAAAATACTTTATATTTTTTGTAACTTTTTATTGTATCCATATTTTTAAATATCTAAGATTAAGCCAAAGACAAAACTTTTACCAAATTTAATTATTCATAATTGAGAATGACTTTATACATCAAATAAATTATTTGAACTTAAAAAGCAATCAAAATTATAATTTTTATCTGTATTTAAATTAAAATTATACCTCAAATCCATTATAAAATAAAATTTGTTAAATAATTTTTTTTTAAAAATAATTTAAATTAAATTGAAAATATTTTACAT
>JBDNHS010000437.1:0-6189 GCA_041688685.1 Kapaibacterium sp. (SeqCode) | reverse complement strand
TTTCTGTCTTGTTAGCGTAATTTGGGATAGTCATAATCTCATTACCCAAAATATCATAAATACTTAAATCCGCCACGCCACCAACACCGATAACTTCACCCAAATCCACCGAAATTTTATCAGATGATGGGTTGGGGAAGATAAGGAAATTGGACTTGGTTAAATATTTTTCTGTATTGATCCCAGTAATTTCATCTGTTAAAGATGAATCCATAACAATATAAGTAGTATATTTATCTTTAAAACTACCAGTTTTTGAGTTATTAGCACTAGGTATTTGATAAATCATATAAACTTTGTTTTGAATATGAAGTAAAAATTCAATAGATACTGGAATGTTTGGCACTCTATTATCTAATTTTACATTTAACTCATTATCTAACAACATATATCCTTTGGGACCATTAATCTCATGTAATACTAGTAAACTTGTATTACTCATTTTTTCGACTTTTTTAATATTAAAGCAATTTTTAAAAGTTTTAACAATTGTTTCATTAGTACTTAGATTTAGCTCAATAATAACACCTACACTATTGCCATCATTATACACTTCTTTGCCATAAATCAAAACTTTATTTTCATCATTTTGAATTATATTTTCAATTATTATATTCTTATTGATATTGAGTTCGTTAAAATTAAAAATAGTGTCAATGTCATTATAAACAAAATATTTGTGTGAGAAATCTTTAAAACTAACTAATGCAAAATTTTGATTATTTACTTTTAGCGAATAACTATTACTAATTTCTTTATTAAAATTTAATTGTTTTTTGAAGGTAATATCACTTCCAATAATTTTCAAATCAATAGTAATATTTGAATTAAAAAAATAATTTACATAATATTTATTATTGTCATATTTAAAAGTTTTAAATTGTTGAGTTTCTTTTATATTAACATTATAACTTGCATCAAATTGAAAACGTTCACTGCTAAAAACTTTAATTACATTTAAATTATAATTATTATATTTATAAATAACGTTATTCTTATAAAGTATAAAATCATATAAATGTAAATAACTATCTTCGTAAGGTAATTCCATTGTATAAAAGAAACCATCTGTTAAATATGTTGGATAATCTTTATTATAAATATTTATAAGGTCTTTGTCAACATTAAAAAAAATTTCTAATAAATAAAAAATATAATAAACATCTTTACCCCAAAAATCTCTTGCTCGACTTTCGCTATAATAATTAAATTGAAAGAATGTCAATTTATCTCCAAATACCTCAACTGCTTGGGTTTTCTTATACATCCCTGTCAAATGTTTTGAAATTATATTTTGACTTATGTCAGAAAAAGTGTATTTCCCATAATGACTTAAATTTTGATAAACAGTATCTTTAGAAATTGAATCCCCAACTATAAATCTTACTTTAAAATCACCAAAGGTTAGAAATTTATGAACTGGATCAATCTCATTTGACTGAACACCATCTCCAAAATCCCATTGGTAATAGTATGGATTACCTTTAGCTTTCGACTCAAAGTAACAAATATCTATAAACTCATTATCAAATTTATAAGAGAATTCTGACTTAAGATTGCTTACTATTGTAATATAATTTAATTTTTCATAATTATATTCTTTGCCATCTTTGTCTGATAATTTTAGTTTGATAGTATATAAACCTGGTGTTTTATATCTATATTCCAAATAATTTGAATTATTTGTTATTAAGTCGCCATTTCCTAAATCCCATGTATAAGTAAAATTTTCATTGTCTATAATAGAATATAATCTAACTAAACTATCTACTCTAATTATAGTATCATTTGTATAAAAACCTAAATTTTTATTATTTATAACATTTTCTTTTTCAACATATCTAATTTTATTATCATCACTTAATAGAATGTCATAATCAACGTTATTAATTTTTATTCTTTTTGAATTGCTTACATAGAAAGGGAGTTGAATAGTTTGTAATAATTGAGCAGTTTTATAATGATAAAGTGAAAAATTATTTTGATAATAATATGATAATAGGTTATTACTTTCAATAATAATATTATTATCTGATAATCCAAAATACTTTTTTTTAGATAGTAGTAATGTTTTTTCATCGTATTCTCTAACGTAAGTACTGTCTTTATAAGAATTGTCAATTAGTAAAATCTTATCATTTTTAGGTATTATTTGATCAATTGTAAATTCAAAAACAACTTTTTTTATTGTATCTTGAATATTGAATTTATAGAATAATCTTTCAGTATTCTTAAAATCTTCAGAATATTTTTGTAATGTTGAATAATTACCAAAATAAACAAAATCTGAATAATATATTTCTTTATAGTAATTATCTATTCTTCCACTTAAATAATTGAAATTATTGTTTGTATTTTTGACTTTATAAATATAAACTGTATTTACGTTATTTAAAAGTATTATGGTATCTTCAATTACAAAGTTATAATAAATGCCAAAAGTTTTGAATTCTGGATATTTACTTCCTCCAATAATTTCAGCTCTTGCTGTACCAACATTCAAAAGATTTGTTTTTGAATTATAGTCAATATCCAAATAATCAAAATTTGCAGATTTATTTAAGTTTAAAGGATATTGAATTTTTTTTATATTTTGACAATTTTCTTTGAAAAACAAGCTTATATTCATTTCTTTTGTAGAAATTGTTCTTTGTACTATAATATTTTTTTTATTATATAATCCAAAAGAGACTGTATTTCCGTCAGTGGAAAAATATGCTTTTCTTATCAACAATGAATCAGGTATTTCACACTGACATTTTTTTTCTAATTTACCGGTTTCAAAATCAACAAAAAATACTTCAGCAAATTTGTTCACAATCCATATATCACCATTATCTAAAATCGAATAATTTAAGACTTCTTTAACATAATTGTCTAATTCATAATAATTATCTTTTTTCAACCATTCAGATTTAGATATATTATTTTGACAGAATATTAATATAAATATTAAAATTATATTTAGAAATAATCTATTAATTTTCATAATCATTTTTCCAGTATATGTTAAATTTCGCCAATTCTCAAAAAACATTTTCTAAATTTGTCATTCCCCTATACATAAAAGACTGTTTTTTGGCGAAAATGTAACAGGATTTGCAAAAATAGTCTGTAATGGTAGATTAGGCAAGTGTTTGCGAAAAGTGGGGTTTTGGTGGTATTTTGAAATCTATTAAACAAAGAGTTGCAACCCCTTTGCTTCTAAAACAAAAAAAAACAGCAAGTTTGCACCTGCTGTTTTTATAAAAAGTCAATTATAAATCCATCTAATCATTTTATATAATTATAGCTTTATCTAGCTCTTACAATTATAAAATTGTTATTTTTAATTATATTTAAAGTTTATTTTTATTTTATAATTAAATTTTTGGTCAAAGTACCATATTTCGATTTCAAAACTAACAAATATCTACCGGTTGCAATTTTATTACCATCATCATCAATTGGCTCAAAAATAAATTCT
Source organism: Kapaibacterium sp. (SeqCode) (assembly GCA_041688685.1). Taxonomy (GTDB): domain Bacteria; phylum Bacteroidota; class Ignavibacteria; order Kapaibacteriales; family UBA2268; genus JBDNHS01. Next base: position 2,723 of record JBDNHS010000437.1, on the reverse strand, counting down.
ATATTCATATTTTGTAAACCTAATTTTTTGACTATTTTACCAGTATAATCTAATAATAATACTTCCATTTGATTTGTTAAAAATTCTAAATCTGTTTTGATTTTAATTAGAGATTTACTTTCAACGGGGTTAGGATATATTTCAATGTTGATTGCATCATTTAATTCAATTTCTCCTATACTTGTATTTACTTCATCATCTTCATAAGGATTATAATAATTTGTCATCCATGGTTCCAAAGCTAAGAAAGCAGAATATTTAGAAAGAACTCTACTCTCCAAACTATTGTCAACTATACTCCAAATATGATCTTTTGAATTATTATCAATAGCTTCAAGTCGTTTAATTTCGTTAGCTTTCCAAAGTTGAAAAACAGGTGTAAATCTTCCAATACTATCAAATTCATTAGCAATTTTGGAATTTGAAGTAATAATATTATTTCCATATATTCCTGAAAATTTGAATTGCACGGGTAATTCTCCAAATAATTTCCCTGTTTCTACAATTATTGGATTTGAAATATTACCATTTATAATATTTGTTAAATCTCTTTTTTGATAAGCCAGAGCACTTTGTGATGATAAAGTTAGTTCCCCTTCTTGAAAAGAAAAAAGCATATTATTCAATATATTTTTACTCTGATTTGTAACATCATTTAAAGTTCCTGCAATACTATAATTACCTCTTGTAAAACCAGTTAAATTTTTAAAAAAATATTCATTTGCCAAATAGTTTTTACCTCCAATATAATAAGTAGCATAATTTAAGTTAGCAAATGATATACAATTCATAGTGGATTTAGATTGGATAAATTTATTTGCCAGGTATGTTATAGAATTATTAGAGCTTGCTCCAAGGTGGTCTGATGAACTATAAGTAATAACTGTACCACTAGATTGGGTATTAATAAAAAATTGTGCTGCACTATCCAAAGCCTTTTCAATATGAAATCCATAAGATGGTGAGATATTATTCATCCAAGTATCCACTTTATCAAAATTTTCTTCATTAACATCTAACCAAGTATCTGATAATATGCTTAATTCTTTTGTACTTGAATTAATAAAATTAAATTTATCACTCAATGATAAATTATTGCGAATGAAAGTAGAAATTTCATCAATTAAGGACAAGTAACTTATATTCGTTTTAAAATTAAAATTTGTTTTATCTTTATTAAAATCAATAATAAAAATATATTTATTAGAGATAAATTGTGTTTGTAATGAACCTACATCTAATAACATTTCATAATACTTATCTTTAGTAAATTCATGCTCATTAATATTATAAAAAAATCCATTTTCCATTTTTGGTTTAAATGTAAAAGTAGCGTAAGAATTATTATAGTTTAAATTTAATCTTGTGTTTAAATTTAATGATTTATCAATTAATGTAAAATTTTGAGGATATACAATTCCCATGTCAAAATGAGTTAAATATTGAAATTCAATTTTTTCATTCAAATTAATTTTTAAATTATAATCTTTAAAACTCTCTCCATATCGAAGATTTAACATATTCAAAATAGGGAATTTTGACTCAAACATCCCATTAGTATATTCATTATATACACAAAATGAAATCTTAACTTTTCGTGGTTTTTCTTTTAAGTATGGAAATACTCTTAGTTCATATTCATTGATTTTGCCTTGTACTTTCTGTAGAATAGAAGGGTCTTTGCGACGACTAACAATTCCCTCGTAAATACTATTTGCAGACCATTTATCTTTAATTGATGCTATAACTAATGTATCATCTACCCAAAGCCAAGAATCTTTAATATATGAATTATCTGGTAACCCAAAAATATAAACAATTTCATATTGAGCATTTGGGTCTAAAGTATTTTCATCATAAATAGACATTTTGAATGTAAAATCATATTGAGTAGTTAAACCCAATGGAGTCACTTCAACTTCAACATCTTTTAGAATGCCTTGACCAATGTATTTGCTAAATTGATTTGGTTCGTAAATATTCACAGATGGGGAAAATTGAGAATAGGTAAAAGCCGGTAACAAAAATAGTAACAAAAGCAAAAAGTACTTTTTCATAATAAGCTCCAATAAGAAATTGAAATTAGATAATAAATTATAATTGATTTTATATTTGTATTAATCTTTAGTACTTAAACGCTATGAAATTATAAAAAGTTACATAAATATTAAAAATAATTTAATTTTTGACAATTTTCTTTGAAAAACAAGCTTATATTCATTTCATTTGTAGAAATTGTTCTTTGTACTATAATATCTTTTTTATTATATAATCCATAAGAGACTGTATTTCCGTCAGTGGAAAAATATACTTTTCTTATCAACAATGAATCAGGTATTTCACACTGACATTTTTTTTCTAATTTACCGGTTTCAAAATCAACAAAAAATACTTCAGCATTTTTGTTCACAATCCATATATCGCCATTATCTAAAATCGAATAATTTAAGACTTCTTTAACATAATTGTCTAATTCGTAATAATTATCTTTTTTCAACCATTCAGATTTAGATATATTATTTTGACAGAATATTAATATAAATATTAAAATTATATTTAGAAATAATCTATTAATTATTATAATCATTTTTCCAGTATTTGTTAAAATTTCGCCAATTCTCAAAAAACATTTTCTAAATTTGTCATTCCCCTATACATAAAAGACTGTTTTTTGGCGAAAATGTAACAGGATTTGCAAAAATAGTCTGTAATGGTAGATTAGG
>JBDNHS010000436.1:0-4409 GCA_041688685.1 Kapaibacterium sp. (SeqCode) | reverse complement strand
TTCATTTCTTACTCTTTACTATTAATATAATTTTTTTATATTTTTTGAAATTATCTTGTTTTAAGACAATTAGGTTGTTTGGGTATTATAAATATTTTTATTGAACTATAAGTTCTGTTTCAAACTTTACTTATATTTTAGAAGTTATAAATAACTCTTAGCATTGGAGTGAAAATACTTGAATTTTCCCAAGGTCTTTCTATACTTTTAAATGCTACTGCATATCCATTAGCTTCTAATCTTAATGCAAATATATTTTCAATTACCGGAATTTGTAACCAACCACTCAAACCAAGCGTTTCATCAAAATACATAGCTGAAAATCCGTAAGGAGTTGCATTTCCAGTAGCCAAAAAGTCAACTCTACCAGAAACTCCACCAACTGATTCATTGTCTTTTTTAGTATAATCAACTTTATTTGTACGTGTATTTCCAACTAAAGATGTATCTAAGCCAGAACCCCAGCTCTCTACTGAATAGAAAGTACCACCTAATCCAAATCTTAATGAATAATCTTCATCAATATTCATTGCAAATGTATAATGTAACTGAGCATTACCTCTCAACAAATAATCATTTTGTGCAAAAGCATTAGGATTAGCTATAAATTCATTTGCAGTTTTAGGTCTTGGATTAAAGTTAGCTTCTCTAGCATCACCAAACACATATCCAAAGTTAAATTCAAATACATCACTCATTTTGATTAGATAGAATGGAAAATCAATTTTACCACCAATACCAACAGAGGAAGCATGAGTAAATTTACGATTTTGATTATATAAATCAGATGATAAAGATGCCCAACCATTTGTTGGCAGAATCACTCCTAACTTCATATTTTTCCAAATAGCATTTAATGCTAACCTATCTGACCAAAAAGAACTATAGTATAACCCTTCTACACCATATTTTAATTCCATACCGAAGTCTGGCAAATTATTATTTGATGATTCTGTCATATCTACAATAGGGTTACCCAATGAGTCTCTTTCAATTTCTTTTGATTGTGAAGCTTCATCATAAGTAGATTGATAAGATTTGCTGTAAGATTGCCATCTAATCAAATCTGGACTGACAGTTACTTCATTTGTCATTTCACCGATATTAGTCGGATTACCATCTGATATTTTTTTGTATTGTTGTAATACCTTTTCAGATATATCATATCTTGTATCATAAGTTACAAGCGAAGTTGTTGTTCCATATTCTTTACCAGCCCATTTCACAACAGTACCAATATCTTTAGCTTCAAGAGATACATTTTTCATATCCCCTTGTTTGAATTTAATATCAACTAAATTATATAAATTAGATGCACCATATTCATTTGGATCTAATTTAGTGTCTTTTAATTCACTTCTTGTAAAAACTAAATCTTTTGTAAGTTGATTTTTCAAAGCTATTTGAATTTCAACAGGTCTATTTGTATTTTTCTTTGAGATAACCATACCAATATAAGAACCAGGTATTGCTCCAGGGTATTCAGGTTTAGTAGTTACAACATAAGCTTGATAATAACTTACTTTTTTATTTTTTGAAGCTATTACATACTCAATTGCTGTTTCTAATACTTTTGCGTCAGGTGCCGCAATACCTTGAGTTTCTAATTGTTGAGTGATTTTTCGCACACCTTCTTCGTAATAATTATCAATTACACTTTTGATTTCTGGTGCTAAATCTTCATAAGCTTCTTTTCCACCAGTGGCATTACCACCGGAAGAAGCTTCTTCTTTGGCTCTGAAATATTTAGTTACCTCTGAATTATCAGTCATTTGATAAACGTATACGTTACCAAAACGATAATTTTTAAAAAGTCTTAATATTTCTTCAATTTCATAATCAGAAATTGCTTGAGAGAATGAAGCACTTGGTAATGCTACAACGAATAACAACAAAAATAGATAAGAGAAGTTTTTCATATTTTTTAATTTTCCAAACATTTTTTACTAAACTCCATTACATTTGAACTGAAATTGGTACATCTACTGTAGCAGTACTACTTGAAGAAGAACCATTAGAACCAATTATTGTAATACTTAATGTTAATTTTGCAGTACCTTCATATACTGTTCTCTTTTTGAATGTACCTGAAACTCCAAAAGAGAATTCCCCGATATTGTTTCCATCAATGGACAAATCTGTTGGCATACCAGTCAAACTACCCAAATCACATTCTGATTTAATTACTTTTACTTTATATGTTAATTTTAAGTCATCACTTGGTACGTTATTATCTCTTACTGCCAAACCTTTTATAGATACGAAAATATCTTTTCTAGTTGGTGAAGACGATGCTTGTAAGCCACCTTTGTTTAGACCTGGTTTATCTAATTCTGGTTGAATATTGTTATTGATATACAAATCAACTACTTTTTGAGAAATTGGGTCTTGCCAAATAATTTTAAGTGAAGCTTTTTTAGTTTTAGGTAATAAAGTTAACTTAACATTATCAGATGCTTTTACTGAATAACCGGTAAGAACAGTTTCATTTGCATCTATATCGCGTTTAAAAATAGTTTTAAACTGATCTTGTTTAATTTTATTTCCAGAAGAAGGTGTATAAACGAAATTCAAACTATAATTATAATAACTTGAGAAAGCTATTTTATTGTTCAACTCTTTAGTTGAGCTTTCATAATTAGAAGGAAATATATTCAATTTTACAATCTTGTCCCCAGATTTACTAGAAATTTGGTGATTAAGTTTTGCATAATAAACATTTGCTGTGCCATTTGAATTACCTTTTAATTCTTTATCCATTGTTGCGATAAATTCTCTCGAACCACCTTGTGCAGGAGGATTTGGATTTAGTGGCTTGAATACTAATTTACCAGCAAGTTTAGTCATACCTTGATCTTCGAACACATTACCAGTTATAATATTTTTACCATCACCTTGATAAGGAGAAATAGTGAAGTAGAATGCTGGTTCAATACCGTCAAATCTAAATAATTCATCTTCTGCAATAATTACAGGCTCAGAAGTTTTGACATCAGGTTTATTAACTTTAATATTAAATTCAATCGCACCTTTATTTTGGTCAAAATTAGCAGAAAGTCCAGGAGATAATAGTTTCGCAATATAATTATATAAATTTACATTACTAACTATTTTGTTTACATCTTCTTTTGCTTCATCAATTGCTTTTTGCTTTGCAGCATCAATTCCTTTGTCAAATTCATCTACACTATTATTAATATTTTCCCATTCAGGAACACCATAAGCTTCAAGTTCATTTTTAAGCGACTTTTGTACTTTACGCAAATCACCAACTTTTACAGCAACAGTACCTATATTTACTTTTGCATCGTCAGCTACTTCAACATCTTTTGAACCATCTTCGGTTTTCTTTACGCCAAGTACTCTATTAGTCTTAGAAGTAAATCTTAATTTATACCAACCACCTTGACCTTTAGAAGGTTCAAAGTTTACTACAAATACTCTTTTACTAACACCTTTAGAACTTGCATTTCGTTCATTTATTCCAGATGATTTAAGTGACAATGTGTCAGAATAATAAAAAACTTCTTCATTAGTCCCCATACCTTTTGTAGGTCTAAACTCACCAGCGATGTTACCAATACTTACCGGAGCTTTATATTTTGGATGCATATAAGCATTTTTTAGTTTATCACCCTCGACATCAGATTTTACACTATTAAATGTATTAACATTATCCATCACTAAATTAATTGAGCCTTTATAACTCCAATTTGTAGTCATTACCGTTTGACCAAGACTAAATGTTTTACCCTTTAATTCAGTCTCAATTGGGAAATCCGGAGCATTTTCGTCTCCGCTATTACCGCTGGCATAGAATACTTGGTACTCGATATCTGACACATTAGCAAGTAATGCCAACTTTTCGAGCCGTTCTTCGTACTCAGCTACTTCTTCACCTTCTCTTTTCTTGATTTCAGAAGCAATATCAGTTACCCCAACCTCTACCGTATATCTTCTACTTGATTTTAACTCAAAGCCCAATACTTCTTTTGCATTGACACCTTGAGGCTCCAATGTAATCTCATCTTGTGGACGAGTGTTTATACCTTCTGTTCCAGCACCAGACTGAAGCTGCGATAGAATGCTTCTTACGATCGCTTCTGATGCTTTTTGTTTTTGATGTAAGTGTTCTTCCGCTTCATCTCTTTCTACGATGATGATTAGAAGCTCCAACACTACCGCAAGATATAATACGAAATATACTTTACCTGCTCCGCCTTTTGACATTATTTAACCCTTATATTTCTATATTTTAACTAAGAAATTATAGTAATAATTGTAAAATTATTTTTTTGTTTTATTTTTTAAAAATTGACTTTTAATAATATATAATTTAGCACTAATCTAAAGTTAATATGCAATAATTAATAATTAATTTTTAAAATCAGTAATTTCAATACACAATT
>JBDNHS010000435.1:0-7446 GCA_041688685.1 Kapaibacterium sp. (SeqCode) | reverse complement strand
TATTCTTTAGGATTGTAAATTAATATAATTTTTTCTAATTTCAAAAATATTTGATAAATATATGAATTTGAATAATTAATATTAATTTTACTTTATAATTTTGAATAGTTTTATCTCCACACAAGTAATAACAAAGCAACCTTTCATTTGTTACACTTTTTTAAAACTTTTTTTATTTTTTTTTCAAATTCTTCCATTTTTTTTATTTTTTTGCTTTTTTTCCACCAAATTAAAAATAATTATCAAAAATTAGTTAATTTGAAATTTATGTATTTATTAAAAATAAATAAAATAAAATTGCATAAAATTGAATGAAATTTAGATTTTTAAATGTTTTAATTACGACTAAAATGAATTCTTACAATAAACTTTTAGAGTTGATAAACTCAAAAAAAAACTATCTATGTGTTGGATTGGATACTGATTATAACAAAATACCTGAAATTTTCAAAAAAAATAATAATTATAATATTTCTCAAACTATTATTGACTATAATAATACTATAATAGAGAATACGAAGGATAAAGCAATTTCTTATAAGATAAATTTTGCTTTTTATGAAGAATTAGGAAGCCGAGGGTTTGATATAATAGAAAAAGCATTAGATATTATACCAAATAATATCTTTACTATTGCAGATGCAAAAAGAGGTGATATTGGAAACACCTCCAAATCTTATGCTAAATCTGTGTTTGATTACTTTAAGTTTGACAGTATTACAATCAGCCCTTATATGGGAGAAGACTCAATTAGTCCATTTTTAGAATACGAGGACAAAATTACTTTTTTATTATGTCTAACTTCCAACAAAGGCTCAAATGACTTGCAAAGATTAAATATTGGTAAGTTTAGTCAAAAATTAAATAGTGAAATGACACTTTATCAATATGTTATGGACAAATATAGTGAGATGTTTAACTATCAGAATATCGGATTTGTAGTTGGTGCAACTCACCCAAATGAAATATTAGAATTGAGAAAATTGAATGATAAATCAGTGTTCTTGATACCAGGGATTGGTGCACAAGGAGGAGATTTGGAGAATACATTGATTAATAACAATAAATTTAATAAAAATTCACCTTGCCTTATAAATGTTTCGAGAGCTATCATATATCCAGAAATTGATAATAAAGATTGTACTATTGAACAGTGTTCAAATAAAATTAAGATTAAATGTAATGATTTCACTGAGCAAATAACCAATTACTTTTAATTAATTTTTCGTTAAATTTATTATTATTAATCCATTTTGATTTATTCATTTTGATTTATTCATTTTGATTTATTCATTTTAAGAACTTTAATTAAAGATTATATGAAAGAAAGTATATTACATAATGAATTAAAGGCTCAGTTGATATTAAAAGAGTATTTGTCTGAACCATCTAATATATATAATACATTATCAGGCAGGAGGTTACAGATACTATCACCTGGTAGAATTAATAAATTTGAAGGACCAGATTTTCTTGATATGGCTGTATTAATTAATGGTGATGTTATAATTGGCAATTCTGAATTTCATCTAAAAAGTAGTGATTGGGATAATCATAATCACACAGAAAATAATAACTTCAAAAATCTATTGTTACATATCGTAATTGATAATAACAAAGAAATTATAAATGATAATTTTTTGGATACATTAGTAATTGACAAAATAAAGTTCACCGAATTTGTAAGTCATTTCGAAAATAAGCAGAAATTAGAAGAAGAGAAATTTAGGAACAAAAATGAACTTATTAATATAATTGAAGATTTACAACACTTTTCATTGATGAGATTAATTAGAAAGACTGAGGAAATTCAAAATATTCTAAACAATAATGAATTTGAAAATGCTTTCAAGATAGTAATTGGGAACTTTATTAATAATTATAGTAGCAAAAAAAGAAGACCCGTTTATGACAAAGAAGGATTTGAAAAAATAATTAGTGATAGTCTGAAAAGTGATGCTTTTGAATTTGTAGAAGAAATTTCGAAGCATCAAAATACTATTCCAATAATTAAAAATAAACCTTTTGAAAATATGCTTTCTGTAAATATTCCCTCTGCAAAGAATAATTTATTATTTACAGATGAAGAATTAAAATTATCAGATGAAGAAGATTTTGAGGAAATAGATTTTGATGATGATGAAAGTAATGATTTAAGTTCAAGTAGCAATGAATTTATTATTTTAGATAGTTTGCAATCTCTATTGAAGAAAAAAATCAGTGATGAAGGGTCTAATTTAAGGAAAGAAATTATAATTAATTGTATAGTTCCGATGGCAATATGTGTTTCTAATGAAAAAGATAGGATTAGTATTTTTTCTTGGTATTGGTCAACTCCAGCTCTAAACAGTTATGGTGTTTTGAAAAGGAAATTCCCTACAATTGGACAAAATTACATTTGGCAGCAACAAGGAATGCTTGAGTTTATAAAAGAACAAGGCAAAAAATCAAATGTAATTCAAGATTTCTTTCATAATAATAACATCAGTGAAGTTTTGAGTTTTTATAAATTAGCTACTTTTTCAAGAGATAAATTTGATGAGTATAGATAATTAAGCGATTAATCAAATAAGTAATTAAGTTTTTAATTATTTAATTAATTTTGTAATTAATTAAATAAAAAGAAGTTAAATTAAAAAAAATGTAACTATTTTTGTAGAAATCTCGTTAATTATAAAGTAAATATATAGAATTAAGTAAAATAATTAATTTAAAAGAATAAAAAGAATTAAATACAAACAAATTTTTAAAGGTATATATGAATAATATTTTTACTACTTATGTAAATAGGTCAAAAAGTTTAATAAAACTAACTACTATTAATGTTTTTTTATTATTGGCTGTAATTATTTTCTCAACTAATTTTGAATTAATTGGTCAGAGTATCTCTGATTACAAACCAGGTGAAAAAATACCAAAACCTGTATCAAGATATCATTATTATATGCAACAGAGAGCGTATCCATTTGAGAATATTCCAGATAGAGCGGTAGTTAATTCTTTTGAAGAAAAAGACATTATGTCTTACAAACTTTCAAAAAATAGTAATTATACTCAGTCTTTGCATAATGAATGGAGATTAGTTGGACCGAATAACATTGGCGGTAGAGTAAAATCAATTGCCATACATCCAGACAATGACAATATAGTTTATATTGGAGCTGCGGCTGGGGGAGTTTGGAAGACAACTGATGGCGGAAATACTTGGAAAGCTTTATTAGATAAAGCTAATTCAATTGCTTTTGGTTCTATATCTATTGACGAGCAAAACCCTGAAGTTATCTATGTTGGAACTGGTGAAGCAGTTTCTGGTGGTGGTAATATATATGCCGGAAATGGTATTCTAAAATCTGAAAATGGTGGAGAAAGTTGGAAACAAATAGGTTTGACAACCATTGGTGCATTTTCTAAAGTATTTTGCCATCCACTTAATTCTAAATTAATAATTGCTGGTGGTTTTGGTAGAAGTGGAGGATTGTATATTTCGGAAGATGCCGGTATCACTTGGAAAAGAACAGTCGAAGGTTCTATCACAGATGTATCAATTAATGAAAGAGATGAAAATGAAATGTTATGTGCAATTAATGGTGCTGATATTTTAATATCAAATGATAAAGGTAAATCTTGGAATTCAATCAAAAAAGGTGACTTAGCAAATAATAATTTGGGGAGAATTTCAGTACAATTTTCTAAAGTTGCAAGTAATGTAATTTATACACTTTGTGAAATGGGTACAGATAGAATTGGAAAGGTATATAAAACAATTAACAAAGGGCAAACTTGGTTTTTGGTACACGATGGTAAAACTGAATTTTTTGGTAGTAATAGTCAAGGATTTTATGATAATTATATCGAAACACACCCTACTGATGTAAACAGAGTATTGGCTGGCGGAATTGATACTTGGCTAACTGTAAATGGAGCTCAATTTTTGAATCAAACAAATGGTTATACAGGTGGCAACGTTCACGTAGATCAACATTGTGCTGCTTTTTCTAGAAAGAATCCAAATATAGTATATATAGGTAATGATGGTGGTGTGTATAGAAGCACTAATGGTGGTTTATTATGGACTGACAAAAATTTGGGATTACCTATTACTCAATTCTATGGTTTAGGAATTGATAATAAACAAGCTAACAAAAATGTTGGTGGTACTCAAGATAATGGAACACTTGGCGATTTATTGGGTGGAGATTGGAGTTTATTATTAGGTGGTGATGGGTTTCAAGTTGTTGTAGATTCTGAGAAAAAGTTTTTTTATGGCGAATCTCAATATGGTAATATATCAAAAATATCTTATGGTACGGGGCAACTTACTCGTCAGTCATTTACTCAAGGACTTACTCCAGCAGTTTCAGGTAATTCACTTTTTGATTCCCCATTAATTGGTGACCCTAATAACAGCAGTTATATTTGGCACGGCAGAAAATCAATTTATTTGAATTACGGCTCTGGCGCTTGGTATGAATTTCCACAGACAAAAATTACGAATTTTTATTCTGCAATTGGAGTTTCTCACGGAAAAGAAGAGTTAATATATGCTGGTACTAATAATGGCGAAGTATATGTTTCTCAAAATGGAGTCGATGCACCTTTTATCTCTGTTCAGGGAAATGGTTTAGTAAATAGATTTGTATCTAGTATCAAAACATCTTTTGTTGACCCCAAAGTAGCATACATAACATATTCTGGTTACGGCACTCCACATATTTTCAAAACAGCTGACGAAGGAAGAAGTTGGGTAAATATTAGTGGAAATCTACCAAATACACCAATCAATGAAATTGAAATTGACCCAGATTATCCTACACACATTTATGCTGCAACTGATGCTGGTGTTTTCGCAACTTATGACGAAGGACTAAACTGGTTCCCATTTGGTCGTGCTTTACCAAAATCTCCTTCTATTGCATTAGAATTTCATAATAATTTATCTGTGATTAATAATAAAATATTGAGAGTTGCAACTCACGGAAGATCTATTTGGGAAATCGATATACCCGCAGAAAATGTAACTGAACATACTATCGTAAAACCAATTGGTGGTGAGTCATTTATTGCTGGTACAAGTTCATTAGTATCTTGGTATGGATTTACTCAACCAATCAAAATTGAATATTCTACTGATAATGGAGACACTTGGAGCAAAATTATAGAAGATGAATTATCTGGTAACACATTATATTGGAATGTGGCAAATAGACCAACATTCACAGCAAGAATTAAAATTACAAGCATAGCAAATCCAACACAAGTTGCAATTTCGAATACTTTTACTATTGAACAAAAAAAGATTGGTTCATTGTTATCAGAGAATACTATTAATACAGTACCTTATGGGATTGATATTGACTCAAAAGGAAATTTGTGGGCAACTGATTTTAATGGTGGAAAATTAATTTACTTAGACCCAAATAATTTTCAAATATTAAATTCATTTAAATTAAAAGCTGATAGTTTGTACACTGATATAACTATTGATGAAAATAATAATAGGTTATTTGTACATAGATTAAATAGTACTGCAGGTGGTGGTGGTGTTATCGAATCATATAGCTTAGATGGTACTTTTTTGAATAGTTACAAAAGCCCTGCTTTAAGCTATCCAATAGGTTTGGAAATTATTAATAATATTCTATATGTTGGTGATAGAGATGACCAAAGACTTGTCAGAGCAGTAAATCCAGAAAACGGAAGTGTATTTCAAACATATAAGTCACCTTGTGATGTGAATTTTGGACCGAGAGGTGTAGATTATGACGGTCAATACTTCTTACAGATTTGTACAAACTTCTCATCGGGATCTCTTTCTGATGCAAAATTAATGAGATTAGATTTAAGTTCATTGACTGTGGAGAAAGATAATGTTGCTTTGGAAGGTTATTCTGGGGTAATTAATGCGAGAGGTATTACTTTTGATAAATCGGACAAAAACTTTTGGATTTCAGATTTTGGTGGAAATATATATAAAATTGCTGGATTTGAAACAATTACATCTGTAGAAAATGATGATAAAATAAATCAAACAAATGATGACATTTTTTCATTAGAATTATATCCTAACCCAGCGAATAATTATATTAATATTAATTATAAAGCAAACAGAGACAGCGATGTAAAGTTGTTTTTGAGTGATAATTTTGGAAATAATGTTGGCATAGTTTTTGAAAATTATATGTTAGAAAACTCTATCAAAAATGTTGTTTATGACATTGCTAATCTTTTGAGTGGAATGTATTATCTAAATGTACAAGTGGGTAGTGGAATAGTATCTACAAAACAAATTGTGGTAATTAAATAATTTTTATTAAATAATTTTGTTAGATATTTTTTTTGGGTGAGTTTTTTGATAAAATTTTTTGGTAAAATTTGGGTGAAATTTGCATAACAGATTTAAGAAACATTATGAAGAACAAAGTAGAGATAGGTATTTGATTACTTATGCAGATTTGATTACTTTATTGTTGGGATTATTTGTTATTCTATATTCATCTTCACAAGTTGACCAAGAGAAATACGAAAAAGTCAAAAAAGCATTGTCTAAGGCATTTCATAAAAACAATAAAGGAGTGCTTAATGGTGGACAGGGAGTATTGAATAATAAAACTAATTCACCGATAGCAATAGCTGAGAATGATGTAATTAATTTAGAGCAAATTTATCAGAAAACACAAAATTCTTTGAGTGATTTGATAAAAGATAATTCGGTCGAAATTCGTTATAATGGTGATGAAATAGTATTAGATTTGCCAGAAAATTTATTATTTGAGTCTGGACAATTTGAAATCAAGAAAAGTGCTTACGTGGTTTTGGATACAATTACAAAAACTATATTTAAATTTGAAAAATTGATAAGCATTGATGGACACACTGATAATGCAGTTATCAATAATAAAAGTCTTAATGGTAATTGGGATTTGTCAGTCAGAAGGTCATTGAGTGTAGCTCAAATTATGGTAAAAAGTGGCTTGCTAGAAAATAATTTAATTATTAGAGGGTTTGGCGAATACAGACCAAAAGTTATAAATACTAATTCAGAAAATATGAAAAAAAATAGAAGAGTAGAAATAAGTATTTCTGAAATACCTATAAATTTACCTTCTACGAAAGGATATGTTAAAAAAGAAAAATAATTTTTATTTCTTTTTGTTAATTTATTTGATATATTGCCGAATTAAAACCTAACTTTGTTAAAACTTATTTTAGATTATTCAAATATTTATTTTAATAATATTTTTTACTAGTTTATTTTTTTTATAAATTAGTATTTTAAAATTCTTTACGAACTAATTTGTTTGTAATTTACTTCAAAAAAGAATAAAAAATCCAATTCAGGAAGAACTAATGGAACATACTTCTATGGAACATACTTCTATAAAAATTAATACCCCTCATTTTGGTGAATTAGAAATTGAGGCAAACCAAATATATAATTATATTGAT